>DATKDW010000019.1 GCA_035512495.1 Acidimicrobiales bacterium | reverse complement strand
CACGGCAAGTCTGTGTGCTCATCTCGCGGTAGCCGTTGAGACAGGCGAGAGGTCGCCAGAGGATCGACTCGAGCCGGGCGGTCAGCGCGGGTCGTGACGGGCTGGGCGAGGGGGCGGAGAGGGCGAGTGTGCGGGAACGGTGGGGCATAGGACGCGAGGTCGGCGTCGGCGGCTCGGCGACGACCGCGCTGACGGTGAGTGGCGACGACCACGGGCGTGCCGGTGGTGCGCGATGGCATCCAGGTGGTGAGGCAGCGGACTCCCTCGGCCACCACAGACGATGACGTCCAGCAGGCGGCCGTGCCGGCCCGGCTGGGCCGGGTAGCGCGCCCCGCGGGACAACGCAGCCTGACGCCGAGCGAGCTCTTGGAGGGAGCCTCTGGCGGCAGCGGTGCGATCCCCGCCATCTGGCTAGCGCTGTCGCCCACGCACTGGCGGGTGTGAGCCTGTGGCCGAGCAAGGGAGCCTCGACGCTCGCGAGGTTGGGGGAGTAGGCATGGCAGAAGCCCGACACCGCGGTGATGCACGATCTCCGCTCCGGCGCCCGCAACCCTCATCGTGCGGTGAGCGAGAACCTCAACGCCGCAGGTGGGGACCAGCGGCACTGAGCTTCGGGCTCGGCCGTTGATGGTCGTCGAAGATGCCCCGGTGTACGCCTCACACCCTCAAACGCGTGATCGAGGAGTTGGCCAACTCTTGGCCAACTGCCGCTCGGCTCGCAGGGCTACTGATGATGACGAGATAGACGAAACCCTTGATCCAAAGGGAGATCACGTGACCCCAGAGACCCCAGAGACGGCATTCGCCGCCTTGCCAAGGTGAGGGTCGCGGGTTCGAATCCCGTCGTCCGCTCCAGAGAAACCCCCTGCCGGGGGGGGGGGGGGGGTTCTTCCGTATTCAAGCCGGCCCGTACCGACGTCGTGGCCGGTCGTTGCCGAGGCCGAAGGGGACGGTGCTCGCTACAGCGCCACCGTGAGATCTCGCCAAAGCGCCGGATCGCTGCGTTCGTCGAGGAGCGCGGCTACGGCCTCGATGATCTTGCCGAACTCGTTGTGGGCGAGCGTCCAGATGAGGATGCAGCCGGGGTGGACGCGACCTGCTTCAGCCCACTGCCGCAGCAGCGGCGCGAAGTCGCGCGAGTTTCGGGTGACGAGGATGCGTCCTTGCTCGGCGGCGAGCTCGAGCACCTGGGGGTCGGCGAGCGCGCCGAGGTTGGGCTCGGCGGCGAGACTCAGCACATCGTGCCCTCGTTGTTCGAGGGCGGCGCCGATTCGCTTGGGGGAGAGGTTGGCGTCGAGGAGGAGCCGCAAGCTCAGGCCTCGACGACCTCGATGAAGGGATAGAGGACGCGCAGCTCATCGAGCGGCCTGTGGTTCTCGACGATGAGGGCGTCGATCTCTTCGGGGAAGGCGGCCCGGTAGGCGAGCGCGAGTCGCACCTGTGCGGCCGAGAGGTGGGTATCCTCGACCAGCGCAAGTGGCGCGGCTTCCTCCGCCTGCTGGACGATCTCCCAGACGTCCAGCCCGGAACCGATCACCCAGGCGCGCCGGTTGGCATCGTCACCGCGGAACGCGATGCCGGCGAAGCGGCGAACGCGGGCACCCTCTTCGGTGAACGCTTCGACGACGGCGCTCTTGGAGCGGCGGGTCCGCCGCGCTTCTGCTTCGACGAGGCGCTCGGTTGACTCGTCCAACCGCACGCTGAATGGCTGGCCCTTCGCCAATGCGAACCTCCTCGCTACACGTATCTACACTGTAGTACGGCTGCTTCCCATGGTCACGCGCTGCAGAGGACGTCCTCAACCGGCTGCTGCTCGAGGCTGGCGACGGGCGTCACCTGGCTTCGGGTCTGACCGTCGCCGACCGTGCGGCAGCCGCTGCGTTCGAGGAGGCGTTGAAGTCGCCCTCGGTGATGATGACCTTGTCGCCGACCTTGAAGTGCGTCATGCCCGCATCATCCCAGACGGGTTCGGTCACGCGCCGGGTGCCACCAGCGGCCAGGGGCGCTCGCGCTCGACGGCGAGAGCGACGTCGAAGAGCAGCTCGTCGCGGTGGTGGGCAGCCAGCACCTGCATGCCCACCGGGAGACCGTCGAGGGTGCCGGCCGGGATCGACACCGCCGGGTTGCCGTAGAGGTTGGCGATGATCGTGAGGGCGCCCATGTTCACGAGGTCTGGCAAGCGCGCCTCGGCATGGCCGAGCACTGTGGACGGGAGCTTGGGCGCGGCACCGGCCACGACCCGCACGGCGCCCAGGAGGGCTCGGACGGCGTAGCGCGCAGGACCGGCGGAGAACAGCTTGTCGATGATCGGGACCTGCTCGTTGCTCGTCGACGCCTCCGCAGCGAACGCAGGGCCCGGGTTCGTAGCGGCGATGATGAGGTCGGCCTGCTCGAAGGCACGCGCCATCACCTCGTTGGCCTGGATGCGCAGCTCCTCGGCGACAGCGGCTGTCCGCAGGTTGTACATCGCCTCGGCGAGGTGCAGGCCCACGGCCACCTCATCGGTGAGATCACCGGAGCAGTGCGGCCAGGCATCGCCGAGATCGGCAAGGAGCGTCGCCAGGTTGCCCATCATCCACTGGGCAGCCAGGTTGGGCGGCTCGACGGAGACATCCACCTCCACCATGCCGCCATCCGCGATGAGCTGCTTCGCCTCGGTCCGGATGCGGTCCTCGACCCCAGGCTCGAGGGTGGCCCCGCCCAGGGCCGGCACGATCGCGACGCGGAGACCCTTGAGGTCACTCGATCCCAGCCCTGCCTCCCACCGACCGTGCGACGGCAGGCTGGACGGGTCATAGAGGTGGGTGCCGGCACACACGTCGTAGTAGCGGGCGGCGTCGCGCACTGAGCGCGACAAGTTGCCGAGCACCACCGTGTTCGGTCGCATGAACGCGTGGGGCCCGCGGGGAATGCGCCCGAAGGTGCCCTTCATGCCGAGGAGGCCGGTGTACGCGGCCGGGATGCGGATCGAACCGCCGCCGTCGCCGCCGGCGGCCAGGCTGACCAGACCACCGGACACCGCAGCCGCGGAGCCGCTCGAGGAGCCGCCACAGGTGCGACCGTGGCGCCATGGGTTGTGGGTGACGCCGTTGATCTTGCTCACGCTGACGTTGAGGCCGCCGAACTCGCTCGCCGTCGTCTTGCCCACGGGCACGACGCCACCCCGCTCGAAGAGTCGCTGCGTCTGGTGCGACGTGTAACTCGCGATGCGGTCCTTGTAGACGAGTGATGCCTCCGTCCACGGCCATCCCTCGACCGGGTCGAGCTCCTTGATCGCGGTGGGCACGCCGCCGAAGGGCAACGACAGGTCCGCCGTCGCCGCGGCAGCGCGGGCGCGCTCGGGGTCGACGTGGGAGAAGCAGTTGAGGTCGGAGGCCTCGATCGCGGCGAGGGTGGCCTCAAGCTCCTCGACCGGCGAGCGCTCGCCGGCGCGGAAGGCGTCGACGAGCGAGCAGGCATCGCCCTGCCAGGGGTTATCGGTCATGTGCACATCCTCCCGCGGTGGGTGCTCTGTGAACGACTCCTGGTCCGGTCCCGGCTGACTCCCGACCGTTCCCGGGTCGTCGCATGCCTACCGGATGGTGGCTACCGGCGAGCGGAATGAGCCGGCCGTTGCGGGATAGGCACTGTGAGCTGAAGTGCTATCGACCGATCTTTCCGTCGATCAGCTCTCGCGTGATGTCCATGTGGCCAAGATGTCGCGCCAGTTCCTCCACGAGGTGCGTCAGTACCCAGCGAAGGGTCGTCGGTCGTATTTCTCCGCGTGAGGGAAGGTCGGCCGAGTCGCACGCGTCGAGGATCTCATCCGCCCTGGCCGTCTCCGCGCGGTAGAAGGCGACCACCTCATGGCTAGTCCAACCGTCCGGCACGATGAATGTCGGGGCGTAGCGGTCACGCGTCCACTCCATGTCCATCTCCTCACCGGCGAAGACGACGCGAATCCACAGACGCTCAGCCGAGGCCAAGTGCATCACGATGCCGCCCAGGCTGTTGGCTGTCGGGGCTGGTCGCCACCGCAGCTGTGTCGGGCTCAGCCCTTCGACCTTGTAGATGGCTCCGCCCCGGAGATGAGCGAGCCAACCACGAAGCATGGTGAGCTCGTCGACAGGTGCGCTCTCGTCGGGTCGGGGTACGTGCAGATTGGGTGGAACCCTCGGGTCGGGATGGGACTGCTCCGCGTTTCCGATCGTCATCTCTCCCGAGACTACGCGGGAGCATTCCGAGCGGCGGGCGCTGTCGGTCGCCCGGCACCTTCTCCCCCCGCGGTGACGAAGTTGAGGAGACGGTTGGGCACGTAGACGACCATTCTGGTCCGGTCCTCCGCAGGCACAGCCCGCACGGTCGAGCGGGCAGCTTGGACGACGGCGGCCTCGCTGGCTCCGTGTGGGATCTGGATGGTCCCTCGGAGGCGTCCGTTGACTTGGACGACGACCTCGGCCGTCGATGTTTCGAGCACGGCGCTGTCCACGATCGGCCAGGGCTGTGTGTGGACGGAGAAGGCCTCGCCGAGTTGTTGCCAGAGCTCTTCGGCCAGGTGTGGGGCGAATGGTGCGAGCAGTCGGACGAAGGTGCGCTTGGTTTCTGACGAAGCCACCGCCGGAAGCAGTTCCATGAGCCGGGCGAGGCCGACGTTGAAAGCCAGCCGCTCGATGGCCTCCGTCACGTCGATGATCGTCCTGGCGACTGTGGCGGAATCGGTTGGGGCGGTGGTGTCGGGACGGGTGATGGTGCGCCAGGCACGGGCGAAGAAGCGCTCGATGCCCACGATGCCGGCGTCGCTGAAGTCGCCTCCTTG
Source organism: Acidimicrobiales bacterium (assembly GCA_035512495.1). Classification (NCBI taxonomy): domain Bacteria; kingdom Bacillati; phylum Actinomycetota; class Acidimicrobiia; order Acidimicrobiales; species Acidimicrobiales bacterium. The sequence continues at coordinate 29,102 of DATKDW010000019.1, read as the reverse complement.
CTCCCATGGTGCAGCGAAGAGGAGCGCGCAACGGAGGACGTCGGCGCCGTGGGCATCGATGTAGTCGTCGGGGGTGACGATGTTGCCGCGGCTCTTGGACATCTTGGCGCCGTGGCGGACGATCATGCCGCCGAGGCGGATTCGTGGGAAGGGTTCCTCGAATGGCACGAGGCCGAGGTCGTGGAGGGCCATGGTGGCGAATCGGGCGTAGAGGTGGTGGCGTTGCACGTGCTCGGGTCCGCCGGCGTAGAAGTCGACGGGCAGGATCTTCTTCGTGCGGTCTGGGTCCCAGGGCCGGTCGTCGAAGTCGGTCGAGGGGTAGCGGAGGAGGTACCAGGCGGAGTCGACGAAGGTGTCGCTGACATCGGTCTCTCGCCTCGCCTGTGCGCCGCATGCGGGACACCGTGCAGCGATCCAGTCAGCGGCTTCAGCGAGGGGGGAGCGGCCGGTGCCGGTTGGTCGGAAGTCCTCCACGTCTGGCAGCAGCACGGGGAGGTCGTGGTCGGGAACTCGGACGGGTCCGCAGTCTGGGCAGTGGATGATCGGGATCGGTGGGCCCCAGTAGCGCTGGCGTGAGATCAGCCAGTCCCGCAACCGGTACCGGACCGCGGGGCGACCAGTCTCTGCGGCCCGCTCTGGTGACAGCAGCTCGGCGTCGGAGACAGGGAGGTCATGCTCGGTGGCGAATCGCGCGTCGCGCTCGTCGTGGGCCGGCACACCCATGACCGCGCCGGTGCCGTATGCCTCGAGGACGTAGTCGGCTTCGAGGACCGGAAGCAGGTTCCCGGTGAGCGGGTGAGCGACCCTTGTGCCGGCAGCCGGATGCCCGGCCGGTACGGCGATGAACGTCACGGCCGGCAGGGTGTCGGGGCGGGTCGTGAAGACCGTCAGGCCGTCGAAGTCGATCTCGCGGCCCTCGGATCGGCCGATCCACTGTCGCTGCAGTCGCTTGGCGCGCTCGGGCCAGTCGAGCCGTTCCAGCCCGTCGAGCAATCGTTCGGCGTAGTCGGTGATGCGCAGGAACCACTGCTCCATGACGCGTTCGGTCACCGGCGTGTCGCAGCGTTCACAGATCGTCCCGTCGTTCTCGGTCTGCTCTCGAGCCAGCACGGTCAGACACGACGGGCACCACAACACCGGCGCCTCGGACTGGTACATCAAGCCCGCGTCGAACAGGCGGCCGAGGACCCACTGCGTCCACCGGTAGTAGTCGGGTCGACTTGTGTCGACGACGCGGGTCCAGTCCCAGGCCATCCCGGCTCGGGTGAGCTGCTCGGCGAACCGGGCTGTCGTGCGGGCTGTCAGTGTGGCGGGGTGTTCGTTGACCTTGATGGCGTAGTTCTCGGTGTGGATGCCAAAGGCGTCGAAGCCGATCGGTTGGAACACCTCCCGGCCGCGCATGCGCATGTACCGCCCGTAGGCGTCCACGCCGGAGTACTTGTACACGTGTCCAACATGGAGCCCCTCCGCGGAGGGATACGGAAACTCCGCCAGGTTCATGAACACCTGGTCGGGGTCGACCGTGTCGAGGTTGACCCGACCAGTTCCTTCAGCCCGCCAGCGTTCGCGCCAGCGGGCTTCTACCTCATGTACCTCGTAGGGCTGTGCCATCGAAGTGGACCCTCCGTGCGGGACCGGGGCTGCGACTTCATGGGGACCTCCTGGTCGTTGATGTTGGAACGGGAAAACGAAAGAACCTCCCGGCCATCAGGCACGAGAGGTTCACCGCGAGCCGACTGGTCGGCTCGCGCTACGTAAGAAGCAGGTCGTTGATCACGACAACGTTCACGAGCCAGAGCATACGAGATCCCAGCCAGCGCCGTCGCAATTGTCCAGAACCCAAGAGAGAGCATGTGCCGTGGGTCGTCGGTGCAGCCCGGCTGTCATGATCTTGCCATGGCCGTGATCGAGGTCTCAGGTGTCGCGTTCGCTCACCCGGGCGGCACCGAACTCTTTCGCGGGGCCTCTTTCAAGGTGCGCTCCGGGGCGCACGTCGCCCTTGTCGGGCAGAACGGCGTGGGCAAGTCGACCTTGCTGGGTTGCATCGTTGGCGATCTACGGCCAACAGAAGGGTCGGTCCGCACCGACGCTGCGGTGGCGTACATGCCGCAGGCGATCGGTTCTGACACCACGTGCACGCAGTCGGTGGCCTCCCGAGGCGACACCACCGTCCGCGAGCTGCTTGTTGAGTTCGCTCGACCAGAGCTCCGCGACGCGGCTCGGGCCCTGGCGGGTGCTGAGAGGGCCAACGACCAATCACCGTCGGCGGGAACCGGGAGTGCTTTGGCTGCAGCCGTCATCAAGTGGGCCGAGGTGGGTGGCTACCAGGCTGAAGCAAAGTGGGATGCCGCGTGCAATCTGGTGCTGGGTCAGACGCTCGACCGTGCCGGTGGGCGTCCCATCAGCGAGCTCTCCGGCGGGGAGCGCAAGCGATTGGTGCTGGAGTCGCTGTTCGCGTCCGACGTCCCGATCCTGCTCCTGGACGAGCCCGACAACTTCCTCGACATCCCGGCCAAGCGCTGGCTCGAGCGGCAGATCGCGTCGAGCCAGAAGACGATCCTGTTCATCTCCCACGATCGCGAGCTGTTGACCGAGGCGGCGACAGCGGTGGTGACCCTCGAGGTGAACGGATGCTGGACCCATCCGGAGGGATGGACGACCTACGACGATGCCCGCCGAGCCCGCAACGAGTCGATGGGTGATGCCCTGCAGCGGTGGAAGGACGAGGAGAGGCGGCTGTTCAGGTTCATGCGAGAGATGAAGCAGCGCGCGTCCCTGAACGACGGCAACGCGCCCCGGGCGAACGCCGCCGAGACCCGTTGGGAGCGGTTCGTGGAAGTCGGACCACCCCCGAGCCCGCCGCCGGAGCGGACGATCCACGTCCGTCTCGAAGGGGCGGGGAGCGGAAAGATCGTGCTGCGATGCGACAGGTTGGAACTGTGCGGCCTCACCGAACCATTCGACCTCGAGGTCCACCATGGCGAACGGATCGGTGTTCTGGGACCGAACGGCACAGGCAAGTCGCACTTGCTCCGCTTGCTTGCCGGGGACGAGACCGTCGGACACGAGGGGTCGTTTCGACTTGGGGCCCGGGTCGTGCCCGGCCTGTTCCACCAGACCGATGACGTGCCTGAGCACCGGGGCCGTCAGCTCCTCGACATCCTCAGCGACCGGGACCTCAACGAGGAGCGGGCCCGAGCGTACCTGGGCCGCTACGGGCTCTCGGGCGCAGCTTTGCGCGAGGTCGAGACGTTGAGCGGCGGACAGCGAGCGCGACTCCAGGTGCTGGATCTCGAGCTGCGTGGGGTAAACCTGCTCCTGCTCGACGAGCCGACTGACAACCTCGACCTCGGGTCGGCCGAGGCCCTCGAGGCGTCGCTTGACCTGTTCGATGGCACGGTGGTCTCTGTCACTCACGACCGCTCGTTCATGCGCTCGATGAACCGTTGGCTCATCATCGGTGACGACGGCTCCGTGCACGAGGCACTGGACCTCGACACCGCCCTCAACGTCGTCACCCGCGACGACCGGTACCCACGGTCGAAGTCTGGTCTGCTGCCCCTGACGTAGCGAGCTGTCAACCTTCCGTAGGTGAAGGTGCGCCGATAGCGAGTACCTTCCGAGGGGCTCTTGGTCGGATTCGTGAGCGCTCGTGCGGCTCAGTGACACCCGAGTTGTCGTCGTTCGCTCTGGCACGACGGTGGAGATGCGCCGGGGTGTCGTATCGCAGCCAGGGCGAGTTCATCCATAGCGGGCCATGTTGGCGTGAGGCATGCTTGTGGTTGTGGAGGTTCATCCGGCCACGCCCGATCGCCTTGATGATCTTGCCGACTTGTTCGAGACGGGGTCGGCAACTCGCGGGTGCTGGTGCATGTGGTTCATCAGCCCGGCCAGGGAGGTCCGCAAGGGGTGGATCGATGGAGGCAACCGCCGGGCGTTCGAGGAGCTTGCCGTTCGCTCCGATCCACCGCTGGGGCTGCTCGCCTACGATGGCGCTGTTCCCGTGGGTTGGCTGGCGACTGGTCCTCGGTCCCGCTATCCGAGAGCGATTGGTCCCAGGGCGAAGATCCTCAAGGGCCGAGATTCCGCTGAGGACGATGACGTGTGGCTGCTGCCCTGCTTCTTCGTACGGGTCGGCTACCGGCGGCGCGGGGTGACCGGGCTGCTGGTGGCGGCTGCGGTGAAGGCAGCCCAGGCTCACGGTGCCAAGGCGATCGAGGGGTTTCCCATTGCCGACGAATACCCGAAGTCACAGGAGGACTTCGTGGGCAAGCAGCGGCGATTCGTGGAGTGCGGGTTCGAGTGCGTTGCGGAACCGTCACCCCGCCGTGTCGTGATGCGCCGAGACCTGCGGTGACGCACCACTCTCGGGCGATAGGCGTACTCGACCGCATCAGAACCAGTGCCCCCATGTAGCCCTTGCTCGCGCCCACCTGGGCGTTCGCGAGCCCAGCCGCCGACCTTGCGAAGCCAGACCCGTGATGTTGCAAACGTACGCGCCGTTCTGCTCGGCACCGTGGATCTCAGTTGCTGGGATCTTGAGCGCGCGATAGGAACCGAGTTCGGCCGTGCGGCCGGGGGCTCTGCAGAGCTCGCGGGCACCGCCTGACGCTTCGGCAACACTGGAGGGGTCCGGATGGACGTGAGCAAGGGCGATGCCCACGGCCTGGCGGTCACGCTTTCGGATGGCACGGTTGCTCTGCGTCCGTGGTCACCTGAAGATGCCTGGTTCATGGCGGAGGCGAACGCCGACCCCGCCGTCCAGCGCTACAACGGGACACTCGATCGCTTCGGGTATCCCGCGGCGCCGATGTCAACCAACGATGCCGAGGCCGTCATCGCGGAGTTCACCTTGAGTTGGCAGGTGTTCGCAACACAGGAGATGCCCGGTGCGGGGGTGGCATTCGCGATCGTCGATGCCACCTCGGGTGACCTGCTGGGATGCTGCGGCCTTGATGACTGGTCCAAGACCGACGTCGTTCAGTTCGGATACTGGATCGGCCCGCGTGCGCGAGGACGTGGCTACGCGACCCGCGCTGCGACGCTTCTCACCCGCTGGCTGTTCGATCTGGGAGCTGCTCGCGTCGTCTTGAAGATCGTCGATGGAAACGACGCCTCAGCCGCGGTCGCCCGGCGTGCGGGATTCGTCTACGAGGGAACGATGCGCTCGCAAGGTGTCTGGCAGGGCCAGCGGTGCGACGTGATGTTCTTCGCTGCGCTGCCGCTCGAATGGACTCCCAGCGCTCGCGACGAAGGTCCGCAGGAGACACCGCCCACCCAGCCCTGACCGCTCGCGTAAGCGCCGATAGGGACGCGCCAGCTGACGCTGCTGTCCGGGTTCTTGTGCTGCTGATGGGTGCGGGTCGGTTCAAGGCTGCCGGGTACACCCTTCTGCCGGTCGCAGCGACCGAGAGCGACCGTGGCTAGCGTCCCGTTGTGGTGGCGGAGCCGCGCGAGGTCCTCGACCTACTCGACCGAGGCGTTGTAGCGGCGCTCACCTCGCTATTGGCGCCACGACTGCAGGGGTGGGACGCCGAATCATGGATTCGTGGCCAGTGGATCACGGGGCTCGACGCGCTGCTGGGGTCGCGACGTTGGGTTGTCAGCGAGACTGTGGTGTCGTCGACGCTGACGCGGTTCCACCTCGAGGGCGAGCGTGGTACCGCCGTCGCCACGATCATCTTGGATGACGCCGGCCGATGGTTCGGAGCGTCGCTCAAGCGCCGCGCCGCCGAGGGAATCACCAACATCGTTCTGCAGTGCCCGTGGAACGAGGACCGCGCCGCGATGTCCGCGCTCTACGGCGATCTACTTCACCTCGATCGGTGGGACGTCCCACAACTCGTGTTTGACGAGGGACAGCCCAACGACCCGCGTCCCCGCTGGCCCGATCCCGCCTACCCCCAGCAGATGCACCTCGACATCCGAGTCGGTGATCTCGACGCCGTCGACGCGCTCGTCGTCCGCGGCGCTACCCACCTCGCGGACTTCGACGACCATCGGGTCTATGCCGACGTCGTTGGGCATCCCTTCTGCCTCTATCCCGCTGATGTGCAGGACCCGGAGCTATGGCGGCTGGTGATCGACGCTCCTGACCCCGACGCCCTGCAGAAGTTCTACGAGCGCCTCCTTGGGACCAACACCGCACCGGTGCTCGCATTCCAGCACTCAAATGCCGAGCCGCCACGCTGGCCCGACCCGGCGTATCCGGCCCAAGTGCACTTCGATCTCGTGTTCGACGACCCGGCACCGGTCGCGGCGCGTGTCACCGAATTGGGTGGCTCGATCCTCCGCCAACGCGAGGGGTTCCCCGTTTACGCAGACCCAGCCGGTCATCCCTTCTGCATCGGCCGTCCCGGCGAGTGAGTCACCAGGACGCCTACGACACTCCTCCTCGCGAGCGATCCACCCGGATCACCGGCATGTGCGCCGATCGGAGCGATTGCGAGCCGAGCGTCGCTGGGCCTATGCCGGTCTGGCGCTGGGCGCCGTCCGCCTCGATGAGGTGGACGCGCTCGTGGGGGTTGAGCGCACCTTCACGCCCGACCCCCACGCATCGGCGGTCTACAACCGCCTGTACGCCGAGCTTGCCGTGAGGAACAGCACCGGGATGGTGCTGCCGTCGCGGCGCAGGCGGCTGCACACCTCGAACCCGTCGAGGTCCGGCAGCATGACGTCGAGCACGATCAGGTCGGGCCGGATCGCGGCCGCCGCCTCGAGCGCCTCGCGGCCTGTCGCCGCCGGGTGCACCTCGAAGCCGACGTGGCGCAGCGCGGCCTGGAGCATCGAGCGCAGGTTCTCCTCGTCGTCGACGAGCAGCAGGGTCTCACCGGCCATCGATCCAGGCTGTCAGGCATTCCTGTGAGGTTCCTGAGAACAGGCCATGACGGTGGTTGCGTGGCCGTCGCCCTGCTCGCCGCCCGACTCTCCGACGTCGCCCAGGACGGGTCCGCGACCCTGGTCAGCTTCGGGGTGCTGAACCTGACCCACCGCCTCTCCCACGAAGCCGCCGCACCGCTGGAACTGGACGAGCCGATGGGCAACGAGGGCAAGACGGGGTCTTCAGCCAGAACTGGAACCTCGAGATCCCCCGCGCTCTGATCTGAGCGAGCACGCGGGCACCCACCAGCGGCTGCTGCGGTGAGGACCCTCGCCCGCATCTCTGGCCGCGCTCGTGTCGTGGTCACCGAGCAGCGCGAGCACCCCGAGGGTGGGTCTTCGGGACCTTCGACCCTGCCATTCCGGCGCTGCATGCCCGACACTGGTCTCAGTCCGCATCGAGGGGAGCTTCAGATGGACCAGTCGTTGAAGATCGCCGTCGCTGTCCTCCTCGGGTCGTTCTTGGTCGCATGCGGTGGAGACGACCAGGCCAGCGACGCGACCAACGCGCTCGAGGTAACCGGCACCGTGGAGCTGCGATTCGAGCCTGACGAGTTCGTCGTGCCGGCGGGTGAGGTGGTCACGGTCGAGCTGAGCGCGGAGGGCGTCGAGCACGACTTCAACATCGAGGATGCCGCCGATGCCGGCGAGGTCCACGATGAGATGGACATGGGCACGGAGTCGGGTGACGACGACCACGGTGATGAAGCCCACCGTGGCGGAGAGGACACGCTTCCGTTGGAAGACCTGCACATCGTCCACTCCGATGCCGACACAGCCGAGACGGGATCGTTCACGATTGACGAGCCTGGGACGTACACCGTGTACTGCTCGGTTCCCGGTCACCGGGGAGCCGGCATGGAAGCGTCGCTCGAGGTCGTCTCCGTGAGCGAGTGAGGTGCCCTTGCTGAGACGACCAGCCACGGGGCGCTTCGGCACCACAGCCGCTCGACACTCGAGATGACCGGCATCGCTGTCTCCTCTTTCACGCCGCCACGGCGGCGGATCCAGGTTGGTGCTCGACGTCCGTGTCGCGGTGGGTGAGATCTACCCTGCGCAGCAGCTGGGCGTTGAGTGCGACCACGACCGTCGAGGTGCTCATGAGCACGGCGCCGAGAGCCATGGGCAGCACGAACCCTGCCCAGGCGAGGACGCCGGCGGCGAGCGGGATGGCGGCGACGTTGTACCCGGCGGCCCACCACAGGTTCTGGAGCATCTTGCGGTAGCTGGCGGCGGACAGGCGGCGGATCATGACCACGCCCCGGGGGTCGTCGGAGGCGAGCACGATGCCGGCTGACTCGACGGCGACGTCGGTGCCGGCGCCGATGGCGATGCCGACGTCGGCCCGGGCGAGAGCGGGGGCATCGTTGACACCGTCGCCGACCATGGCGACGACCTCGCCCCGCTGCTGGAGGTCAGCAACGGCGGCGTCCTTGTCCTCGGGGAGGACCTCGGCGAAGACCTCGTCAATGCCCAGCTCGGCGGCGACGGCGTCTGCGACCTGCTGGGCGTCCCCGGTGATCATCGCCACCCGCACACCCGCGTCGTGCAGGGCGTCCACGGCCTCTTGCGACACGACGCGCACCTGGTCTTCGAGAGCGAAGGCGCCCAGAACGTGGCTGCCGGCGACCGTGGTGAGCACGGCTGCGCCTCGGTCCCGCCAGGCATCGATCCGCTCGCGGAGCCCGTCGGGCAACGTCACGTCACGTTCTCGGAGCAAGGCGGGCCCACCCACGGCGATGGTGACGCCGTCGACCTCGGCCTCGACACCCCGGCCAGTCATCGAACGGAAACCGCTGGATCGGGGGATGTCGAGGTCGCGCGCGCGGGCGGCGGCCACGATGGCCCGGGCGAGGGGGTGCTCGCTTTCTGCCTCCACCGCCGCAGCGACCGCGAGCAGCCGGTCGTCATCACCATCGACCGCGGCGAGGTCGGCCACCGCGTGCTCGCCCTTGGTGAGGGTGCCGGTCTTGTCGAAGAGCACCACGTTGACCTGGCGCATCAGCTCGAGCGCCTGGCGGTCCTTGACCAGGATGCCGTGCTGCGCGGACTTGGTGGTCGAGATCGACACCACCAGCGGGATGGCCAGCCCGAGAGCGTGCGGGCAGGCGATGATCAGCACCGTCACCGCCCGCACCACCGCGGCCTCGGCGTTGCCGAGGACCGCCCAGACCGACACCGTGAGGAGGGCAGCGACGAGAGCCACGAAGAAAAGCAGGGCAGCGGCGCGATCCGCCAGGACCTGGCTTCGGGAGCTGGACTCCTGGGCCTCGGCGACCAACCGCTGGATCCCCGCCAGGGTGGTGTCGTCGCCGATGGCGTCGACCTGCACCCGGATGGACGAGTCTGCTACCACGGTCGCGGCCACCACCCGTTCGCCCTCGCCGCGGGCCACCGGGTTGGACTCGCCGGTGATCATCGACTCGTCCAGCTCCGCCGTGCCCTCGACGATCGTGCCGTCGGCGGGCACACGGGCACCGGGACGGACCAGCACAACGTCACCGACCGCCAGATCGGCGATCGGCACCGTCTCGACCTCGCCGGACTCGCTGACTCGTTCGGCGTCGTCGGGGAGCAGCTCGGCCAGCGCCGCGAGCGCCCCCCGGGCTTGGCCGATGGCACGCATCTCGAGCCAGTGACCGAGCAGCATGATGGCGATCAGCAACGACAGCTCCCACCACACCTCGACGTCGAACAGGCCAAGAGAGGTGGCCAGGGACGCCACGTAGGCGACGGTGATTGCCATCGCGATGAGCAGCATCATCCCGGGCTGGCGGGTGCGGGCCTCCGAGACGCCACCGGCCAAGAACGGCCACCCGCCGTAGAAGAGAATGATCGTGCCCAGCACCGGAGACACTGCCCCGTGGCCCGGGAGCTCCCACACCCCGTAGCCGAACCAGTGGCGGAGGTGCTCGGAGTAGTACACGACCGGTGCGGCCAGGACCAGGGTCACCCAGAGCCGGTCGCGGAACATCGCCGCGTGATCGCCGTGATCCCCATGGCCGCCGTGTCCTCCGTCGGCGCTGTGCTCGCGGTGGGACGCGCGGTCGTGGCCTCGGGCCATCGGATCGTTCCCCGCGTCGTTCGCCGCCGGGTGATCTGTGGTGCCCTCGTGCTCTCCGACGCGGGCTGGGCGGTGGCGCTCGTGTCGCTCCGTCATGGCAACGTCTCCATCAGCTCGTCAGCAGCCGCTCGACGGCGGCGGTGGCCTCGGTCCACTTCCGATCAGCGCCCGGCCCGCCGCGAGCGACCGCTTCCGTCACGCAGTGTCGCAGGTGCTCGAGCAGGCGCGTTCAGCTACCGAGCCACGCCAGGCAGCCGCTCATCGACCTAGGCTCGTGACCTACAGAGGAGGACGCCATGTCGTTCATTCAGATCATCGAGTACAAGACCACCCGCATCGACGAGTTCAACGCGGCGCTCGACGGCTGGCTCGAGAAGACCCAGGGCCAGCGAGCCGCTACCCGTGGCGTCCAAACCCGAGACCGTGACGCGGCCAACACCTACGTGCAGATCGTCGAGTTCCCCACCTACGAAGACGCGATGGCCAACTCGAACCTTCCCGAGACCAGCGAGTTCGCCGCCCAGCTCGCGGTGCTCTGCGACGGTCCACCCACGTTCCGCAACCTCGACGTGCTGCGCGAGGAGCAGATGTAGAGAAGGACGGAAGCGCGCGAGGGCATCGGCGGGGCGGCCAGGCTGTAGTGCTGCCGGCCGTGGAGCGCTCGCAGACAACCTCGTCCCGATCCCGGCCCTACCCCAGGCGGGTGAGCACGTTGCGGGTGATCTGCTCGATCTGCGGGTCTCGTCCCGCCAGCCCGTGGGCCCAGTCGGTCGACCCGGACGTGAGCACGGTGGCGCCTGCATCGTTCGTGTAGGCACCGAGGACGGCGTGTCCGTGGCGGATGCGCTCCATCGCCTCGGGCGCACGCGTCCCGAAGACCCGTGACGCGATGTACTCCAGCTCGCTCGGCTGGCCCGGCTTGGGCGGGCGAGGTGCGGTCTCGCGCGTGAAGTGCTGCGTCGGGCAGGTGCCGAGGATCTCGAAGGTCGGCGGGGTGCCGTCCTCGCCGGTCGGGTACGGCAGCCCGTCTCGATAGGTGAACACGCACCCGTCGCACTCGTAGCCGACGACGGTGGCCCCGGCACCGAGCACGTCGCCGTAGCCGAGCCCTGTGCCGTCGAAGATCCAGTGGCCGGCGCGGTGCACGGTGTAGCCACCGAGGCCTTGGGTCACGTTGCGGCCGATGCGGTGGTAGCCGCCGCGGGTGAACGTCACGCCGGTCATGTGGTTCTCGGGGCGCCCGACGACCACGTCGGACCAGAAGGTCGTTGCCTCGGGCTCCCGGTCGCTCCCCATCACGGGGTCGTCGTTGAAGAAGCCCTTGTACCCGACCATCACGTCACGGTCGTCACCCTCGATGCGCACCTGCCACAACGACGTGTTGCCCGAGAAGAACGCGGCGTTGCCCCCACCGGCGATGAACGCCTCGACCGTGTCGCGCATCCCGCGCGACCAGTACTCGTCGTGGCCGACCGACAGGTAGAGGCTGGCGCCGTCCAGGACCTCTGGGTGGTCCTCGAGGTCGGCGTTGGTGCACACACCGACCTCAAACCCCTCACGCTCGGCCCACTCGATGAACGGCAGCTCCCAGTCGGGCCAACCGGCTGACCCCGCATAGCCCGAAAGGTGGTTGAGCTGGAGGTAGCCGACGTGGGCGGCGTTCTGGGGGTCGGGGGCGCCGGTGCCCGTCACCCGGCGGCCCTTGCCCGGCGGCTTGTGGAGGTAGCCCGCCGCCATCGGTCGCTGCATGGCCACGTGGGTGCCGCCCGTGTACAGGTTCGGCCCCCCGAAGTCGTTGTAGGCGTGCCACGTGTTGGTGGCGAGCGCGATCACGATCTTCGCCTCGGACGACGGGCGCACGACGAAGAAGGCGTGGTCCCGCCGCACCTTCTCGCCGATGTCGATCTCCATGACGACCTCGTAGTAACCGGACCGCCACGTCGGGTCGACGTCGAGCGTGAGCGCGACGGGCCAGCGGCAGCCCTTCGACGCAGCATCCTTCGGCGTCTCGTGCTCGTCGGCGGCCACCGCGTCGGACCGGTGCACGACCTCGCGCCGTGCACCGACCCGTGCCACCTCCACCTGCACCGGCCGTCCACCGGACGACGACAGGTGCAGGCCGACCTGCTCACCCGCGACTGTCGACTGCGGCCAGCAGTACCCCGTCACCACTTCACGCTTCATGAGCCGACCCTAACGGGGCGAGACGTCTCGCTCGATCGACGGGCTCGTCCCCCGAGATGCGTCACTCGTCGGGTCGGAGGAGCGAGATGGCCAGACCGGCCAACCCGAGTCCCAGGAGCACCAGCGGGCCCAACCAGCGCAGATTGAGCTCGGTCCACCCGGCACCTTCGAGTGCGAAGAGGGATCCCAGCAGCACCAGGACGATGCCCGCCGTGAGGGGGACCGGCTCGAGCTCATGACGCCGCACGGCGCACCTCCAGCGTGCCGACGCCCAGGCGGGCCACGAGCCGCAGGGTGGGACCATCGGCATCGCCCTCGATCGTGGCCCTCCTCCGGTTTCCGGCACCCTGGTCCTGGTGACCGAAGGCGTCGAGCTCCCCGAGGCTGACCCGGGCCCGCATCTCCACATCAACCTCGTCCGGAACGATGACGGTGAGGGCGCCGAGCCCCATCCGGACCTCGATCTCGCGGTCGTCCCGAAACGAGACATCGCTGAGGTCGAGCACGGCGTCCCCGACGAACAGCCGATAGGAGCCCTCGACCTCGGAGGCGGCAGCAGGGGACCACCGCCGCTCGCCGACCCCGCCTCGGAGCGGGATGTCGACGACGGCGATGACCACGGTGAGGGCGAGGAGGGTGACGCCGAGGGCGATCAGCCCCCGGGGCCGGCCGAACCAGGTCCCGGCGATGAGGCCGATGCCGACGATCACGACCGAGAGGCCGAGCACCACCTGCAGGTCGACCCTCGCCGCACGGGCCGCCTCCAGGGTGGCGGCGGCCCCCCAGAGGAGCAGGAGGCTGCTGCCCACCAGCAGCGAGAGACGGGAGCGCGGTGTGGGCGGGGACGGGGGCGCACCCTCGACACCGTGATCCTCGGGCGAAGTGGGAGGCGGCGCAGCGGCCTCTGACCCGGGCGAGAGCCATGGGCCGGCGCCCGCTGCCGGGGTGGACTCCGTCGAGCTCCCGGTCGTCCCCTGCTCCCTGGACCAGAGCCACGCCAGCGCGCCGAGGCCCACCAGGAGGAGGAACCCGCCCTCACCGGACCAGGGGTGGCCGGGTATGGCCCAGCCAACCAGCACCACGGCGACGGCGCCGATCACGACCGCGGTCAGGAGGTCGTTTCGCCCCCGGCTTCGGACGGGGGCACCGCCCGGCTCGCCCTCCTCCGGGATCAGCAACCAGGCGACGATGTAGGCGACGAGGCCGGCGCCGCCGAAGATGACCGACACCGCCACCACGATGCGGAACACCAGCGGGTCGACGCCCGTGTAGGCGCCGAGGCCGCCGCACACACCTGCCACGTGTCGGTCGGTGCGGCTGCGCAGCAACGGTCGTGGTGGTGCTGCCTGGGGGGTCTGCTCGGTCTCCATGGCGCCATCATCGGGTCCTCGGTTCGGGCGCGCCATCGGGGATGTCCCTGAGTGAGGTGAGGGTCGCATCCCCGATGACGCCGAGGGGTTGGCGTGCCACGATGCCCCCGTGGCACCCGTGCGACCTCCGCTCGAACGCCGCCCCGACGATGCGCTGGTCGCCGGCGTGGCCGCAGGTCTGGCCCGCCATGTGGGTGTCGATCCGCTCGTTGTGCGGGTGCTCTTCGTCGTGCTCACCGTCGCCGGAGGATCGGGACCGCTCCTCTACGGCGCGTTCTGGGCGTTCGTGCCCCAGGTGGCCGTCGACGACAGGCGGGGTCGGCGTCCGGCCGGCCAGCTGGTGCAGCTGCCGGCACTCGCCGCCATCGCCCTCGGGGGGCTGCTGGTGGCGTCGCAGCTCGGCTTCGCCATCGGGCAGACGGCGCTTTGGCCGGCCTTGGTCGTGGGGGCAGGGGTGGCCCTGGTGTGGCGCCAGGCCGACGATGCCCAGCGCGCCCGCTGGATGGGAGATGCCTCCACCGGAGGGGTTACCCGGGTGGTGGCCGGAGTGGTCCTGCTCGTGGTGGGCGTCACCGCCTTCCTCGCCACCAGCGTCGACGTGGGGGTGCTCGGCACCAGCCTCGTCGCCGTGGTTGCCGTCGTGGCCGGGCTGGCGGTGACGTTCGCTCCGTGGTGGTGGCGGCTGCTGGGCGATCTGCAAGACGAGCGCCGCGAGCGCATCCGCTCGCAGGAGCGGGCCGAGGTCGCCGCGCACCTCCACGACGGGGTGCTGCAGACGCTGGCGCTCATCCAGCGCCACGCCGACTCGTCTACCGACGTCTCGAGGCTGGCCCGTCGCCAGGAGAGCGAGCTGCGGACGTGGCTCTTCGCCGGCGACGAGTCACCCGACGTGCGCCTGGCGGCCGCAGTGCGCGCCGCCGCGGCCGAGCTCGAGGGGCGCTACGGCGTGCCCGTGGAGGTCGTGACGGTGGGGGACTGCGACCTCGACGACCGCCTGCGCGCCCTGGTGGCCGCGCTGCGCGAGGCGGTCGTCAACGCCGCCAAGTTCGCGGGCGGGGTCGAGGTCGATGTCTACCTGGAGGTGAGCGACGACGAGGTGGAGGCCTTCGTGCGCGACACGGGGGCAGGGTTCGATCCGGCTGCCGTGCCCGGTGACCGCCGGGGGCTGGCAGAGTCGGTCATCGGTCGCATGGAGCGCCACGGCGGCGAGGCGGTCGTCCGCAGCGCCCCCGGCGAGGGCACCGAGGTCGAGCTGCGGGTCGGACGGTCCCTGCGGTGAGCGACGGGGGCCAGCGGGGCCGGACCCGGGTGGTGATCGTGGACGACCACCACATGGTGCGCTCGGGCGTGCGGGTGGAGCTCGGCGACCACGTGGAGGTCGTCGGGGAGGCCGAGGATGTGGCGTCCGCCGTGGAGGTGATCCGCAGGGAGGTGCCCGACGTGGTCCTCCTCGACGTGCACCTGCCAGGTGGCGACGGCCACTCGGTGATCGACGCCGTGTCGGCCACCCACCCCAGGGTGCGCTTCCTGGCGCTGTCGGTGAGCGATGCCGCCGAGGACGTGATCAGGGTGATCCGAGCCGGCGCGCGCGGCTACGTCACCAAGTCCATCTCCGGGCCGGACCTCGTCGACGCCGTGCGCCGCATCGCCGAGGGCGACGCCGTGTTCTCGCCACGCCTGGCGGGCTTCGTCCTGGACGCCTTCGCCGACCCCGGCGGCTCCGGTGTCGCGGCCCCCGTCGACCCGGAGCTCGACCAGCTGACGCCCCGCGAGCGCGAGGTGCTGCGTCTGATCGCCCGCGGCTACACATACAAGGCGCTGGCCCACCGTCTGGACATCTCGGTGAAGACGGTCGAGTCACACGTCTCCGCCGTCCTGCGCAAGCTGCAGCTCTCCTCCCGCCACGAGATCACCCGGTGGGCCACCGACCGCAAGCTGATCTGAGCGACAACCAGGTCAGGCGGTCGCCGCTGGGCCGCCCTCTTCGCCCTGGGGCGCGAGGATCCCCGTGGTCGAGAGCACCAGTGCGACCGCCGGACGGGCGCCGTAGATGCTGACGTCGCAGCCGCTGCGGTGCGCCCTGCGCATCACGACCATCAGGGTGCTCAGGCCGTCGGCATGGACTCGGCCGACCGATGACACGTCGAGGCGCAGGCTGGGCACCTCCGCCAGGCCGACGAGGATCCCCACATCGAGCGCGGCGCGGGCATCGAGGTCGCCGTCGACGGCGATGGTCGCCGTCCCTCCGGGGTCGGTCGACATGGTGGTCGTCATGGCGCCCCTTCGTGCTCGTGGCCGGGTGTGCCGCGCGTATCGTTCGCGTTCGTCCAAGGCGGGCGATGTCGACAACAGGTGCACACCACCACCCTTCCACCGGTCCGAACCGGGCGTCCATGGCCAGAACGTGCCATTTCGTCGGGGGGGTAGACGGGACTAGTCCACCGTCCCGGGAGTTTGTCTCACGGAGCGCGGTGGGGATGGTGATGGCTGTGAGCAGCACCGCGGCCGTGTCCGACCAGGCTCGAGCCGACAGGTTCCGGCGATGGGTCGCTGCCGACTGGAAGCGATGGCTGCTCAGGCTCGGGATCTTCGTCGCAGCGGTGCTGGTGCTCCTCGTGGTCCTCTTCGTGGTGGCGTACGCATCGGTGCGCCTCCCGAGCGAGCCGCCCCGGGCCCAGACGAGCGTGATCGTGGACACCGAGGGCAACGTGATCAGCCAGCTGTTCGACGTCGAGAACCGCGTCGACGTCCGTCTCGACGAGGTGGCGCCGGTCATGGTCGACGCCCTCATCGCCGCCGAGGACCGTTCGTTCCGCTCGCACAGCGGGATCGATCCGATCGGGATCACCCGAGCCCTCCTGGTCGACCTGCGCGGCGGTGATCTCCAGGGTGGCTCCACGATCACCCAACAGCTGGTGAAGAACGCCTACCTCACCTCGGAGCGCAGCCTCACCCGGAAGGTTCGCGAAGCGGTGCTGGCGATCAAGGTCGAGCGGGAGCTCAGCAAGGACGCCATCCTCGAGCGCTACCTCAACACCGTGTACTTCGGCCGGGGCGCCTACGGCGTCGAGGCGGCGGCCAAGGCCTACTTCGGCATCTCCGCCGACGAGCTCGACCTCGGCCAGTCGGCGCTGCTCGTGGGCCTCCTCCGCTCGCCCGAGCTGGCCGACCCGACCAGGGAGCCCGAGGCGGCGGAGCAGCGCCGGGCTACGGTCCTGGGCGCCATGGTGAGCGTGGGCACGATCACCGAGGAGGAGGCCGATGCAGCGGCCGCCGCGCCCATCGGGGCGGTGACCCGCAAGGACGAGCGCGCCGTACTCAAGGGCTCCACGGCCTACTACGCCGATCACGTCAGGAGCTGGGCGGTCGCCACGTACGGAGAGGGGCTCGCCTTCGGCGGGGGGCTCGTCATCCACACCGCGCTCGACCCCAGGCTCCAGGCGGCGGCAGAGCGAGCGGTCTTCGAGACGCTCGGGAACCCCGACGGCCCCGACGGCGCACTGGTCGCCGTGGACCATCGCGGCGCCATCGTCGCCATGATCGGCGGTCGGGACTTCCAGGCCAGCAACGTGAACCTCGCACTCGGCGCCGAGGGCGGCAGCCAGGGCCGCCAGCCAGGATCGACCTTCAAGCCGTTCGTCCTCCAGGCGGCGCTCGACGCCGGCATACCGGTGACCCAGGTCTTCGAGGCGCCGCGGGAGATCGAGGTCGACGTCGAGGGCCAGCTGTTCGAGGTGGGCAACTACGGCGACGAGGCGTTCGCGCCCATGGACCTCACCGCCGCCACGGCGCGGTCGGTCAACACCGTCTACGCCCAGCTCGTCGCCCTCACCGGCCCGCAGGCCGTCGCCGACGCCGCCAACGCCATGGGGGTCACGGCCGAGCTCGACCCGTTCCCCGCCATCGCCCTCGGGACCGAGGAGGTCTCACCCCTCGACATGGCGAGCGCGTTCATGACCTACGCCCGCCGTGGCACGCGCGTGACCCCTTGGTACGTGGAGCAGGTGACCGAGGCCGACGGCAGGGTCATCCACACCGTCGACCCCGACTCGGCGCAGGTCATGCGCCCCGAGCGGGCTGACCTCATCAACCACGTCCTCCAGCGGGTCATCACCGGCGGTACGGGGCGGGCGGCCGCCATCGGGCGCCCTGCAGCAGGAAAGACCGGCACCACGCAGGACAACACCAACGCCTGGTTCGTCGGCTACACCCCCGCGCTCGGCGCCGCGGTCTGGTTGGGTCACGGTGACGAGGGGCAGCGACCGATGGAACCTGTGGACGGAAGGCCGATCACGGGTGGCGGCCTCCCCGCCGAGATCTGGCAGCGCTTCATGGCCGAGGCCGTGGAGGGGGTCGACACGGGCGAGTTCAGCGCGCCCCGAGCCGAGGAGCTGACCCCGCCGACCCAGGCCCCGCCGCCCACCGAGCCGGAGGAGACGACCACCACCGAGGAGACGACCACCACCTCGTCGACCACGACGAGCTCGACCACGACCACGACGAGCTCGACCACCACCACGACGAGCTCGACCACCACCACCACGACGAGCTCGACCACCACCACGACGGCCCCGACGGGCGACGGCGCCAGCACCAGCGACGGCGAGACCTCAGGCCCGGAGGGGGACCCCTAGCTCGGTCAACCTTCGAGCGCACCCGGGTCTGTTGGAACGTCGACGGCGTGCTGGCGGAGGATCTCGAGAGGGACGATGTCCAACGCCCGCTCGTGAGTGGAGGCAAGCACGACCGGGGCGGCCACGCCGTCGCCGTGGGCTCGCAGCCAGTTCGCCGCGGTGACGCACCAGCGGTCACCGGGGACGAGGCCCGGGAACCGGTGGAGCGGCATCGGCGTGCCCAGGTCGTTGCCGATGCTGCGCTGGTGCTCCAGGAACTCGGCTGTCACGACGCCGCAGATGGTGTGGCTGCCCAAGTCCTCCGGACCTGTGCTGCAGCAGCCGTCGCGGTAGAAGCCGGTCATCGGCTCGGTGCCGCAGGGCTCGAGGTCGCCGCCGAGGACGTTGCGTTCGCTCACACCCCGAGCATCGCGCGCCGCGCGTCGGTCGGCAGCGCGAACGCCGCGATGGGTACCGTCGTGGCATCGGCGACACCGGGGTGAGCGAGGCAGCCACCGATGGGGGTGGACCGGGGGGTGCCGGCGTCGGTCGGGCCCGCCCCTCGCCGTCGCGCCGCCTGATCACCGCCCTCGGCCCGGCGGTGGCGATCGTCCTGGTCCAGCAGGTGGTGTTCCCGGCGCCGTCGGGCATCGTGCTCCGCGGGGTGATCGTGGGTGGCCTCACCGCTCTCATCGCCCTCGGGATGGCCCTCGTCCACCGCTCCGACCGGATCATCAACTTCGCCCAGGCAGACCTGGGCTTCGCTCCGGCTGTGCTCGCCTACCTCCTGATCGACGAGGTCGGCATGCCGTGGCCGGTGGCGGTCGTCGCCGGCCTGGTCGCCGCCATCGCCCTGGGTGGCGCGACCGAGCGGCTCGTGATCCGCCGGTTCTCCCGGTCGCCCAGGTTGCTCGTCACCATCGCCACCATCGGGCTCAGCCAGGTCCTCACCGCCGTGGCGCTCCTCGTCCCTCGGCTGTGGGGCCGGCGGCTGGTCTCCGATCGCATCGACCCGCCGTTCGAGGTCACGGTCCGCCTCGGCGGTGTGGTCTTCGACGCCAACGACCTCCTCGCCCTGGTGCTGACCCCGCTGGTCGTGGTGGCGGTGGCGACGCTGCTGCGGCGCAGCGCTGCCGGCGTCGCCATCCGGGCCAGCGCCGACGACGGCGACCGCGCAGCGCTGCTCGGCGTCCCCGTCCACCGCCTGCGCACGATCGTGTGGGCGACGGCGGCGGGGCTCGCCTTCGTCACCGTCTTCCTCCGGGGCGGCATCCTCGGTCTCCCCGCCGACAGCGTCCTCGGCTTCAGCGTCCTCCTGCGAGCCCTCGTCGCCCTCGTGATCGGGCGGATGACGAACCTGGTGACGGTCACCACCGCCGCGGTGGCGCTGGGCGTGCTGGAGCTTGGCATCGCCTGGGACCACTCGGTGGCGCTGGTGGACCCCGTCCTCGGGGTGATCGTCGTCGTCGCCCTGCTGCTGCAGCGGGGTGGCACCTCGGGGGACGGGGCCGGGGACGACACGGCGTGGCGGGCAGCCGACGAGGTCCGTGGGGTGCCGTCAGCGCTGGCCCACCTCCCGGTGGTGCGGTGGGGTCGCCGCCTCGCGCTCGTCACCGTCGTGGCGGCTGCCGCGGTCGTGCCCCACGTGGTCTCCGTCGATCGCTCGCTGCGGGCTTCTGCCCTGTTGGTCTATGCCCTGCTGGGGCTCTCGCTGGTGGTGCTCTCGGGGTGGGGCGGCCACGTCTCGCTCGGTCAGGTGGCCTTCTTCGCCATCGGCGCGGCGGTCTGCGGGTGGGTCACGGGCACTCACGGCGCCGACCTCGTGGCGGGCCTGGTGGTGGCCTCGCTGGCCGGCGCGGCGGCGGCGGTGGTGGTCGGGGTGCCGGCGAGTCGGGTGCGTGGCCTCACCCTCGCCGTCACCACCTTTGCGTTCTCGCTGGCGACCACCTCCTACCTCCTCGACCGCAACCGCTTCGAGTGGGTCCCGAGCGGGCGCGTCGAGCGGGCACCGCTGCTCGGTGGCTTCGAGGTCGCCACGCCCACCGAGGTCTACGGCCTGGTGCTGGCAGTCCTCGTCATCGTCGGTCTCGGGGTGCGTGGGATCCGCACCAGCCGGGCAGGGCGGGCGATGGTCGCCCTCCGAGACAACGACCGTGCCGCCCAGTCGTACGGGATCCGTCCGGCCACCCTCCGGGTCGCCACCTTCGCCCTCTCGGGTGGCATCGCCGCTCTCGCCGGCGGGCTGTTCATCCACCACCAGCAGGCCTTCGACGCCACGACCTACGCCCCCGTGCAGAACCTCGCGGTGTTCACCATGGTCGTGATCGGCGGCCTCACCTCGGTGACCGGCGCGGTGTTGGGCGCCGGGTTCCTGCTCGGCGCCCAGTGGTTCCTGCCAGCAGAGCTGCGGGTCCTGGCGTCGGGGGTGGGGGTCCTGCTGGTGCTCTGGTTGGTCCCCGGCGGGCTGGCGACGCTCCCCTTCGCCGGGCGAGACGCGCTCCTGCGGCGTTTGGCGGCGCGCCACGGCACCACCGTCGGTCCCGTGGCCGAGGACGACGTGACACCGTCGGACGGAGCGCCGCTGCGTGGGGAAGACGACCGAGGGGAGGTCCCGACGACTGCCGGCCTCCTCGCGGTGGAGGGGCTCGACGTCTCCTACGGGCCGGTGCAGATCCTCTTCGGGGTCGACGTCATCGTGGAGGAGGGCGAGGCCGTCGCCCTCCTCGGCACCAACGGGGCCGGCAAGTCCACCTTGCTTCGCGCCGTGTCGGGGGTGGTCCCCACCACCGCGGGAACGGTGGTGCTCGACGGTCGCGACATCACGCGCCTCCCCGCGCATGCTCGTGTGGCGCTCGGCATGGCCCAGGTGCCCGGGGGGTCTGGGGTGTTCCCGTCGCTCACCGTCGCCGAGAACCTGCGGGTGGCCGGCTGGCTGCACCGGCGCCGGCCCGGCGACCTCGAGGAAGCTCGGACCCAGGTGGACGAGCTCTTCCCCGTCCTGACCGGGCGCGCCGGCCAGCGGGCGGGCTCGCTCTCCGGCGGCGAGCAGCAGATGCTGGGGCTCGCCATGGCGCTGCTGACCAGGCCGCGCCTGCTCCTGATCGACGAGCTGTCCCTCGGCCTGGCACCCGAGGTCGTCGGACGCCTGCTCCGGGCCCTGGAGCAGCTGCGGCGGGAGTCGATGACGGTCCTCCTCGTCGAGCAGTCGGTGGAGGTGGCCCTCGCTGCCACCGACCGGGCGATGTTCCTCGAGCGTGGCCAGGTCCGCTTCTCGGGGCCGACGGACGAGCTGGCCCAGCGTCCGGACCTGCTCCGGTCGGTCTTCCTCGGGGGTGCCACCTCGGTGATCGGCGCCGGCCCCGGTGCGGCCGATGCGAGCACCCCGGCCGGTGTGATGACTGTCCCGGCCGAGGCCACCGTGGACACCGCGGCCACCGTGGACACCTCGGACCTCACGCCGGCCGGCGACGCCACACCGGCGCTCGAGGGGGTGAGGCTGTCGCGGTCGTTCGAGGGTGTCGCCGCGGTGCGGTCGGTCTCGTTCGAGGTCGGCCCCGGGGAGGTCCTCGGCATCATCGGCCCCAACGGCGCGGGCAAGACCACGGTGTTCGACCTGGTGAGCGGCTTCACCACGCCCGACGGGGGGTCTGTCCGCCTCGGCGGCCGCGACGTCTCCCGTTGGTCGCCTTCGGCTCGCGCCCGGGGCGGCCTCGGCCGGTCCTTCCAGGACGCGCGCCTCTTCCCTTCGTTGTCGGTCGAAGAGGCGGTCGCCACCGCCTGCGAGCGCTGGGTGGCGGTGCGCGACCCGCTCTCCGCCGCCTTCCGGCTGCCGAACGCACTGGACAGCGAGCGGGCGGTTAGCCGCCGGGTCGCCGAGCTCGTCGAGCTGCTGGGGCTCGGTGATCACCGCTCGTCGTTCGTCGGCGAGCTGTCCACCGGGACGCGCCGGGTGGTCGACCTCGCCTGCCTGCTCGCCCACCAGCCCTCCGTGGTGCTCCTCGACGAGCCGGCGGCGGGGATCGCCCAGCGTGAGGTAGAGGCGCTGGCGCCGCTCATCCGCCGCGTGCGTGACGAGACCGGTGCCAGCCTGGTCGTCATCGAGCACGACATCTCGCTGATCGAGGCGGTCGCCGACCGCCTGGTCGCCATGGACCAGGGGCGGGTGATCGCGGTCGGCCGCCCCGACGCCGTCCTCGGCGACCCCGTGGTCGTCGAGTCGTACCTTGGCACGGAGGAGGCCGCCATCCGGCGGTCCGGTGCCCCATCGGGAGGGTGAGCGTGGAGCCACGAGGAACAGAGGGGGCTGCTGCTGAGGGGCCGGGCGCGCTGCGCCGATGGGGCCCCATCGCCGTGGTGGTGGCCGTGGTTGCCGGGGTGGCCGTGGTGGGTCTGCTCGCCGGAGGCGGCGACGACGGGGGCGGCCCGGGGGCGGTCGGCCCGGCCGAGCGCCCCGACGGGGCCATCTCGTGGTCGATGGCCCAGGAGCAGGGCCTCGACGTCACCTTCCCCGACACCTGCGACACCGAGAGCGGGCGCGTGGCCATCCCCTTCATCTTCCGCGCCGAGTGCTTCGCCGACGTCGATGACAACGGTGGCGCCACCGCGCCCGGGGTGACCGCCACCGAGATCAAGGTGGTGGCGTGGATCCCGGCAGAGGACGACCCGGTGCGCGCCCTGCTGTTGCAGCGCATCGGGTTCGATGCCACCAACGCCGAGCTGCGGGAGGTGTACCGCGGCTTCGTCGAGGTCTTCGACGCGACCTACCAGACCTACGGGCGTCGTGTGGTCCTGGACTTCGTCGAGGCGTCCGGTTCGATCCTCGACAGCACCGCGGCGCGGGCCGATGCGGTGCGGGCGGCGGAGGACATGGGCGCGTTCGCCGTGCTCGGCGGGCCGGTCATCGGCTCGGCCTGGGCCGAGGAGCTCCAGGCGCGCGACGTCGTGTGCGTGGGCTGCGCCGGCGTCGGGGATCCGTCGACGGTGTTCTCCATCCCGCCCTCGGGGGGCCAGGTCCGGGCCCACCTGGTGGCGTACGTGTCGCGCAAGCTTGCCGGGGGCGACGCGGTGCACGCCGGTGAGGCGCTGCGCAGCGAGGAGCGCGTGTTCGGCCACCTCGGGCTGGGCATGGGCCCCGGCGACCAGCGCAGCGCGGACCGGCTGCGCGACGAGCTGGCCGACGAGGGGGTCGACCTGGCCGAGTCGATCCTCTACCCGCTCGACCTCGGGCGGGCGGCCGAGCTCGCCACCAACGCCGTCACCCGGATGCAGTCGTCCGGGGTCACCACCGTGTTGGTGCAGGCCGATCCGATCCTGCTGCCGGCCTTCACCCAGGAGGCGACCAAGCAGGGGTGGTTCCCCGAGTGGGTCCTCGGCGGCTCGCCGTTCATCGACACCAGCGCCTTCGCCCGCACCTTCGACCAGGAGCAGTGGCGCCATGCCTTCGGGATCAGCTACTTCCCGCCCCAGGTCCGGCCCGAGGCCAACCCTCCCCATCACCTGTACGAGTGGTTCCACGGGTCCCCGCCGGCGTTGGACGGCTCCCTGCCCCTCCTCCTCCTGCACCCGCAGGTGACGCTGTTCTTCACCGGCCTCCAGCACGCCGGGCCGCAGCTCACCTCGACCACCTTCCGCGACGGGCTGTTCCTGATGGGGCCCACCCCGCGCGCCGTGACCCAACCCAGCGTCAGCTACGGCGAGCACCGGTGGTCGACCACCGACTTCGCGGGCATCGACGACATGGTGGAGCTGTGGTGGGACCCCGACGCCGAGGGCGTCGACGAGGGCGGTGTGGCCGGCCGGGGGATGTACCGCTACGTCGACGGCGGCCGTCGCTTCCTCGTCGACGAGTGGGAAGGCGACCTGTGGGTCTTCGACGAGGAGGGCACCATCACCGTGGTGGAGGAGGTCCCCGACGACGAGCGGCCACCGGAGTACCCCTCACCCGGGGGCGGTGGCTGAGCGGCTTCCGGAGGAGTTGACCCGTGTGCCGTTCCCGCCGGGGCGGTACCGTGCAAGGACAACAGCGAACCCGCCACAAGGGGGTTGGATGAGTCGTCGCCACCAGAACGAGGATCCCGGGGCACGCCCCGACAAGGGAGACCGCCAGGTCGGCAACCGTCGAGTGCGCCGGGAGGCCAAGTTGGCGCTCGACGGCGATCCGGACGGGGTGGTGGTCCCTCGAAGTCCGGTCTCCGCCGGCCGGAGGGCCTCGGTGGGCAAGCCCCCCGCGAAGGAAGGGTCTCGCCGGGTTCGCCACTGGAAGCAGCCCTTCTGGAAGCGTCGCAACAACGTACGTGCCCAGCGGGCCGCCGCCGAGCGCGACCTCGCGTCCGAGGTCTGACCCGAGCCCCGGCCCGAGGCCGGAAACCCGGGGGCGCTCCGCCAGGGCGCTCCGTAGCATCGGACGGCTGTGGCGACCACCACCCGACCCGCGTCGCGCCTCCTGGCGACGACCCTCCGTCCGGAGCAGAGTCGCGTCCTGGCACTGGTCGCCCTGCTCCTGGTGGCCATGTTGCTGCCGCTGGCCGGGCCCCTGATCCTCGCCCGCTTCGTCGACGGCGCCCTCTCGGGCCGGCCGGTCGGCGCCCTCACCACCCTGGCGGCGGCGTACCTGGTGCTCGCCGTGCTCGGCGAGGTGCTCCAGCTGGCGGTGACCTGGGCCTCGGTGCACCTGGCCTGGCGTGCGGGCAACCGCCTGCGGGAGGAGCTGGCCGACCACGCCCTCCACCTCGAGCTTGCCTGGCACGGCGACCACAGCGCCGGGGTGCTCATCGAGCGCATCGACGGCGACGTCGAGGCCCTGACCCAGTTCTTCTCCAACGTGGTGCTGCACGTAATCGGCAACGCCATCCTGGTCGCCGGGGTGCTGGTGATCTCGACGGTCATCGACTGGCGGGCCGGCCTCGCCCTCACCGTCTTCGCCGCGCTCGCGGTGGCGGTGATGATCCGGCTGCGGGTGGCGGCTGTCCCGGCCCACGACGCCGAGCGGGAGGCCAACGCTCGCCTGTACGGCGACCTCGAGGAGCGCCTCGGGGGCCTCGAGGACATCCGGGCCAACGGCGCCGGACCCCACGCCGTGCACCGCCTCCAGGCCAACTCAGCCCGCTCGTGGCGCACCGCCCGCCGGGCCTCGCTCCACGGCGACAGCGCCTACGCGCTGTCGGCCACCGCCTTCGCCGCCGGCTCGGTGGCCACTCTGGCGGTGGGGATCCTCCTGCTCGACCGAGGGATCATCACCCTCGGGGCGGTGTTCGCCCTGTTCCGCTACGCCCAGCTCCTCCGCCAGCCGCTCGAGCGGATCGCCGAGCAGCTCCGCGAGCTCCAGAAGGCGCTGGCGGGTGCCACCAGGGCGGCGCGGCTCCTGGCCACCGAGCGGACCCTCGTCGATGGCCCACTCGGACCCGAGGCGCTGCCCTCGGGGCCCCTCTCGGTCGACCTCGAGGGCGTGACCCTCACCTATGCCGAGGGCACCGTGGCCGTGCGGGACCTCGACCTCCACCTCGCTCCCGGCACCCACCTCGGCGTGGTGGGACGCACCGGCAGCGGGAAGACCACCCTCGGGCGCCTGCTGTTGCGCTTCTGGGACGCCACCGAGGGCACGGTGCGCGTCGGCGGGGTCGACGTGGCTGACCTCCAGCTGGGTGCCCTGCGTCGACGGATCGCGGTGGTGACCCAGGACGTGGAGCTGCTGCGTGCCTCGGTGCGGGAGAACCTCACCCTCTACGGGCGATGGCCGGCCACCGACGAGCGTCTCGTCGAGGTGCTCGGCGAGGTCGGCCTGGGCGGGTGGCTCGCCGGCCTCCCCGAGGGGATCGATACCCAGCTCGCCGGCACCGGCGGCCTCTCGTCGGGGGAGGCGCAGCTGCTGGCCTTCGCCCGGGCGTTCCTGGCCGAGCCCGACCTCATCGTCCTCGACGAGGCGTCGAGCCGCCTCGACCCCGCCACCGAGGCGACCATGGCCGCCGCCATGCACCGCCTGCTCGAGGGGCGCACGGCGGTCATCGTGGCGCACCGCCTGGCCACCCTCGAGGAGGTTGACGAGATCGCGGTGCTCGACGGCGGTCGCCTCGTTGAGCACGGTGAGCGGAGCCGCCTCGCCGCCGACCCCACCACGCGCTACGCCCGCCTGCTGCGCGCGTCCGAGGCAGCCCACACCGGGCTGCTCGCCGAGGCGCCCGGTGGAGGTGGATCATGACGGCGCCACCGGCCTCGCCCCGCACGACCATGCGGGTGGCTCGTGAGCTGATCCGGCGCGACCCGTCGGCCTACGCCATCTGCTGGGTGCAGTGGGTGGGCTTCCACACCATCCCCTTGCTCATCGGGTGGGCGTTCAAGGTCGTGCTCGACCGCATCTCCGACGACGCCGCCGTGGGCTCTCCGTGGACGGTGCTGGCCGTCCTCGGCGGCCTCGAGCTGGGCCGCTGGCTCCTGCTGGTGAGCGCGGCGGTGCAGTGGCACGGGGCGTTCGTCGGCTGGCAGACGGTGCCTCGAGTCAACCTCCTCTACTCGCTCACCAGCGCCCCCGGTGCGACCTCGGGCCGGCTGCCGGGTTCCTCGGGCGAGGCCGTCAGCCGGTTCCGGGATGACACCCAGGACCTCGCCATGGTGCTCGACGTGTGGCTCGACATCTCCGGGGTGGCCATCGCCGGGGGAGCGGCCGTGGTGATCATGGCGACCATCGACGCCCGGGTGACGGTGGCGGTCGTGATCCCCGTCGTCGCCGCCCTGACGGTGGCCCGGTGGCTCGGGCCTCGGCTGCGCGCCTGGCGACAGGACGCCAGGCGGGCCACGGCCGAGGTCACCGGGTTCGTCGGCGACTCGTTCGGGGCGGTCCTGGCCGTCAAGGCGGCGGCGGCCGAGGAGAGCGTGTCGATCCGCTTCCGCGAGATCAACGCCCGTCGGGCCGTCGCCGCCCGTCGCGACGCGGTGGGCACCCAGCTGGTGCAGTCCCTGTCGGGGGCCACGGGCGAGGCAGGTGTCGGCCTGTTGCTGCTCCTCGTGGCCCCGGCCATCCGTGCGGGGGAGTTCACCGTCGGCGAGCTCGGGCTCTTCACCAGCTACCTCACCGTGCTCGCTGGCCTTCCCCGGTGGGCCGGGCGCCTCGGCGCCTACCACCGCCAGGCCGACGTCTCGGTGGCGCGCCTGGCCGAGCTGCGCCCCGACGGCGACGCCGACGCGGTGGTGGCGCCGGTGGTGACCCACCTCCGTCACGGCCCGCCGCCGCTGGCGGCGCCCACCCCCTCCGGGGAGCGCCTCGTGGAGCTGCGGGTCGAGGGACTGACCGTCCGTCACGGCGCGGTCGCCGCCGTCAGCGACGTGGGGCTGGTGGTGCGCCACGGCGAGCTGGTGGTCCTGACCGGCCCGGTCGGGTCCGGCAAGTCGACGCTGCTGCGGGCCATGCTCGGCCTCATCCCGAGCGACGACGGGTGCATCACCTGGAACGGCCGGGCGGTCGAGGATCCCTCCTCGTTCCTCGTCCCGCCCCGGGCGGCCTACGTGCCGCAGGTGCCACGGCTCTTCAGTGAGCCCCTCGCCGAGACCGTGCTGCTCGGCTGGCCCGAGGAGGACCTGCTGGAGGCGCTGCGCCTGGCGTGCCTCGAGGAGGACATCGAGGTCATGCCTGCCGGGGTCCGCACCGTGGTGGGCGCCCGCGGGGTGCGCCTGTCCGGCGGTCAGGTGCAGCGGGCGGGCGCCGCCCGGGCACTGGTGCGCCGCAGCGAGCTGCTGGTGGTCGACGACCTGTCGAGCGCCCTCGACATCGAGACCGAGGGAAGGTTGTGGGACCGGCTCCTCGGGGGCGGCCTGCGCAGCGCCCTCGTGGTCAGCCACCGCCCTCACGTGCTGGCCCGGGCCGACCGGGTCGTGGTCCTCGACCGCGGCCGGGTGGTGGGCTGACGGGGGGCGCGGCGGCGGTCTGGTCAGCCCGCGCTCGTCGCGCGCGGTCGTTCCCCCCTAGAGTGGTGTCTGACGAGTGGATCACTCGGATTCACTCGCAGTGAAGAGAAGAGAAAAGCAATGGCTACCGGAACCGTCAAGTTCTTCAACGCAGAGAAGGGCTTCGGCTTCATCTCACGTGAGCAGGGCGACGATGTATTCGTCCACTACTCCAACATCCAGGGCAGCGGCTACAAGTCGCTCGACGAGGGTCAGCAGGTCGAGTTCGACGTGGCCCCCGGCCGCAAGGGCGAAGAGGCCCAGAACGTCCGCGTCATCTGATCGCTGCACCACCCGACGGAGCCGCCGGCACCCAGTGCCGGCGGCTCTTTCATGTGTGGCCTCCGGTCGGGGCCCCGGCCGGACGACAGCGACGGAACGTCCCATCGGAAGGAGACGCACATGGCTGCACAGCGAACGAGCTTCGAGAAGCTGCAGCGAGACCGGGCCAAGAAGGCCAAGGCGGCACTGAAGCGCGAGCGGCGCCAGTCAGGCGAGGTTGAGCCCACCGACGACGACGAGACCACCCCCGAGGTCGTCGACCGCGGTGGTGAGCTGTCGGCGACGGCGCTGCTCGAGCTGATCGAGCACATCCACAAGCAGCTCGACGCCGAGGAGATCACCTTCGAGGAGTTCGAGGAGAAGAAGGCCGACCTCATGGCCCGCCTCCCGATCGACTGAGCCTGCGGGCCCCGTCGATAGCGGGGACGGGCTACCGTCGGTCATGGACGATCCCCACTTCAGCGAAGAACAGGTCGTCGAGGAGCGCAGGGTCCGACGGCCCAGGCGTGCCGGACGGCGCACTGTCACCACCCGCCGCACCGGCGGCCCCGCGAGGCCCGGCGGCCCGGGCTTCAACCCCGCGTTCGCCGTGGCCGCCGCCATCCTGGCGGCGTTCATCATCGTGTTGATCGTCGGCTACCTGCTGTAGCCGACCACTCGGAGCGGACCATCCGGAGCGGCCCACTAGGGTGGCCCTCCGTCAAGGCGGCGTGGCCGAGTGGTTCAGGCAAGGGCCTGCAAAGCCCTGTACGCGGGTTCGATTCCCGCCGCCGCCTC
>DATKDW010000018.1 GCA_035512495.1 Acidimicrobiales bacterium | reverse complement strand
CCGTGATGGCGAAGTCACCGGAGCCGTAGGCGGTGTCGATGGCCTGGCTGCCGACGACTGCGCCGTCCACGTAGATCCGGACGTGCTCCGTGGCGACGGGACAGCCGTCGGTGCCGTCGCCGGTCGCGTCCTGGCAGTCGTCGGGGGCGCCGGACCCGTCGAGGGGGGTGACCTCGGCGGTCAGGGTGTAGGTGGAGCCGTCGAGGGGGTCGGTCACGAGGAAGGGCTCCACGAGGATGTCCAGGTCCCCAATCACGTCGCTGAGGTACACCGTCTCCTCGGGCTTGCCCGTCGCCCCCTGCGTGCCCGAGTCGGCCGCGCCGGTGACGTAGAGGTCGAGGTCGGCGCCGCCCACGGCGTCGGTCCACGTCAGGGTGAGCGCGACGTCGCTGGCCTCGGTGACGATCAACGGGAACTCGTGGCTGAGGTCCAGGCCGAGCATCGTCGTGACCCCCAGCGTCGACTGCTCGGGGTAGAACGTGTTGCCGCCGTCGTGCTCGAAGTTCACGGTCTTGGTGCCATCACCGACCGAGGCGCCGGGGGGACCGAGGTCGACCACCCGCGCCGCCCCGGCCACGCCAATGCCCTTCTCACCCTGGTCGGGGGCATAGTCGTCCGCGACCTGGGTGAGCAGCGAGCCGACGTTCGACCGGCTGCTGACGAAGTAGGGCGCCTCGATCCCCACGGCGACGAGGTGGTCGAGGGGGATGGTGAACGTGACGGTCTTGGCGGCGAGGTCCCACGTCGAGGTGCCAGCAGGCATGTAGGCGCCGGCGCCGTTGTCCCACGTCATCGGGTTGGCGTCGACGGGGTAGCGGACGAACGAGTCGTACCGGCGGCCGTCGATGAGCACGCTGTAGCTGGTGGGGCTCGCCACGTCCGTTCTCGGCCACAGGTCCTCCAGGGTGATGACGGCCTGGACATGTTCCGCGGTCGCCTCGACGTTCAGGCGGAGGATCTCGGTGATCGGGCTGCTGGCGTCGTCGTGGGCGTCCTCGTCGGACCCGAAGGACTCCGTCGGCTCGCCGTCCTGGCCCAGCCGCCGCTTCTCGGCGGTGCCGGTCACCTGGAAGACCCCGTCGTCGGCCACGGCACCATCGTCCGGGCTGGTGACGGTGAGGACCGACTCGACGCTTGCTTCCGGCGTCGGGGTCCAGTCGGTGCGCTCGCCGGGGACGAGGCCGAGGTCGGGCTGCGGGCAGTCCAGGGGAGACCCCGTGCTCGAGGCGTAGAGGTGGTCGTTGGGGTGCTGGACCTGGAAGGCGTGACCTCCCTGGCCGATCTGGTCGTTGGCCAGGAGCAGGTCGTGCCCGTCGAATGCCTTGTCGTCGTTGACGTCGAGGTACCGGCTCATGCGCAGGGCGAAGCCCTCCACGTCGAGGGTGGACACGCACTTGGTGAGGTCGGGCGGGTCCTGGCTGTAGGCCATGATGTCGTTGGTCGGGACGACCCCCCAGTCGCCCTCGGCGCCGTCGCCGACGTGGCCGATGGTCAGGCAGTGGCCAACCTCGTGGGCCACCAGGTCGAAGAGCCCGAAGAAGTCGACCTGCTCCGGGGCGGGGTCGATGGCGCCGTTGACGGCGACACAGATGTTGCCCCCGGCACCGCCGCAGTCCTCCACGTAGGTCCCACTGCGCCGGCCGTCGTGGTGGCTGTCGAAGCCGGGGAGGTTCTCCCAGTGCTCGAAGTCGAAGGGGTTCTCGACGTTGTGGCACGGCACGAGGTCCTCGTCGGTGAAGACGAAGTCCACCGGATCGACACCGATCCCGATCCCGCCGACCGGGTTGGTGGCGATGACCACGATCTCGGGGTCGACGAGCGGGTAGGTGGTGAGCTCGCCGCCCTGGCCGCTGGAGAGGTCGATCTGGTCCACGGTGATGTGGAACTCCACGCCGTCGGCCAGCCAGTCGAGGCCCATCTGCCTCGCCAGGTAGTCGATGCCGCCGTCCCACATCTCGATGGCCTGGCGCATGATGCGCATGTCGCGCTCGGCGGTCGGCGACACCGGCACCAGGATGAGGACGTCGATCACGGGGGAGTCGAGGGCGTTGAGTCCCGTGCGCATGTGGTGGCAGAGGTCGTCGCTGGACATGTCCCGGATGCACCCCGGCGGGAAGTTGTCCTCACCGAAGTAGGGGCCGTTGTACTCCTCCGCCGGGCTGGCCACGGCGGGCGTGCCCACCAGCACAGCCGGCATGGCAACGAGGGCGACGAGCATCGCCAGGAGGCGCTTGCGCATGTTGGTGTCCCTTTCACGGCGCACCAGCACGCTGCTGTCACACCTGCACAGATGAGGAGCGCCAAACCGGGTGTCCGGTCCGGGCGCTTTGTCCACTTCCTCCTTTCGGCCCCGGGGGGTCCGATCCCTGCTTCTCCGACGAAACAACGGCCCAGGGCGCCTGGCAGGGCCATGTGGGACGCTGAGGACATGTCGGTGCCGGTCGGTGGTACGTGCGCGCCGCGCTTCGCCGCGGTGCGCAGCAGCTTCGAGTCGAACTTCACCGAGCACGGCGAGCTCGGCGGCGCCGTCACGGTCATCGTCTCCGGCGAGACCGTGGTCGACCTCTGGGGTGGCTGGGCCGACGTGGCCCGGACCCGTCCGTGGCAGGCCGACACGCTGGTCAACGCCTACTCGGTGGGCAAGCCCATCGTGGCGCTGCTGCTCCTGCAGCTGGTCGACGCCGGCGACGTTGGCCTCGACCAGCCCGTCGCCCGGTACTGGCCCGACTTCGCGGCCCACGGCAAGGGCGAGGTCACCGTCCGCCACGCCCTGTGCCACCGCGCCGGCGTCCCCGCCATCCGCCACCCCGCCACCAACGACGACCTGTGGGACTTCGACCGAATGTGCGAGCTGCTCGCCGCCACCGAGCCCTGGTGGGAGGCCGGCGAGCGCCACGCCTACCACACCAACACCTTCGGTCACCTCGTGGGTGGCATCGTCCGCCAGGTCACCGGAGAGCTACCAGGGCAGCGGCTGCGCGGCATCGCCGAGGGGCTCGGCGCCGAGGTCCACTTCGGGCTGCCCGACGACGAGCACGACCGCTGCGCCGAGGTCCACTGGGACAGCCCTGCGCCCACGAGGGCCGATCCAGACGACGCCGACCTCGACGATGAGCTCCGCATGGTGCTCCTCGGCTACGTCAACCCGCCCGGCTACTCGTCGATCGGGGTGGTCAACACCGCCGCGTGGCGACGGGCGCAGGTGCCCTCCACCAACGGGCACATGACGGCCCGAGGTGTCGCCCGCCTCTACGACGCCGTCCTTCGGGGCACCCTGGTCGGGGCCGACACCCTCGCCGAGGCGGTCCGCCCGCAGTCGTCGGGGTTCTGCCCCGTCCTCGGCCAGGACGTCACATTCGGGCTCGGGTTCCAGCCCTGGACCGACCACCGCCCCATCGGCCGTACCCCCGCCGCCTACGGCCACTTCGGCACCGGGGGCTCACTCGGCTTCGCCGACCCGTCGGTCGACGTGGCCTTCGGCTACGTGATGAACCACGTCATCCCCCGCTGGCAGAGCCCCCGCAACCGGGCCCTGGTGGACGCCGTGTACGCCTCGCTCTGAGCGTGGGCTCAGCTGGTCCGGGCAACCCCGGCGGCCAGCTCCGGCTCGCGGGCGAAGGCTCGCCGCGGGTAGCGCAACGAGTAGACGAACAGCGCGATGGCGAGGGGCCAGGCAACCATCGACCGCACCAGGAGGTAGGTGTTGGTGGTCGTGGTGACGAGCAGCACGATCTGCAGCAGCCCGGTGAAGACCAGAAAGCTCGCCCACACCACGGTGAGTCGGCCGAAGATCCGTCGGTAGGCCGGGTGGCGGCGCACCTCGTCGGGGAACGGGTAGAACAGCGGGGCCATCATCCCGATGATCGGCCGGCCGAGCGCCACGGACGCGGCGAAGACACCGGCGATGAGGAAGATGTTGGCGATCCCGGGGGCGAAGTAGACGGCGTCGGAGCCGGTGAGGATGCCGGCGGTGCCGCGGAGCGCCACGTAGCCAAGGGCGAACCACACCAGCGGGCCGGTGGATCGGCCGGCGCGCCGCCGCAGGAGCACCAGCCCGGCGGCCCAGGTGGTGGCGGCGGCCATGGCCCATGCCAGTCCAGCGACGGAGTTGACCGAGATGAACAGCGCCACCGGTACCAGGGCGTCCACCAGGAACCGGCGACCGAACCTCCGCCCCACGCTCCCCACCGTCGGAGGGGAAGGCGGGTCTGCCGCCTCGGTGGGGGGCGTGTCCTCGCCGGAGGCCACAGCCAGCTCGGCCCCGGTGATCGGTGGCCCGTACGGGTCGGCCCCAAGGACGACCCGCCCGGCGCCGTACTTGTCGTCGAAGTGGTCGTGGAGGCCGGCGAAGGCGGCCAGGAGGTCGAGATCGGGGGCGAGGAGGCGGGTGGAGCCGTTGAGGTAGAGGACGTCTTTGAAGAACAGGACCAGGGCGACGGGGAGGTCGAGGCGGTGGTCGACGAACACCTTCATCACCCTCGGTGCCCCGTCGCGGAGGTCGTCGACCGACAGCGAGTCGGCCTCCCGGCGCTGGCTGACGATCAGCTTGGCGATGAGCGACCGCGGGTCGGTGCCCTCGCTCAGGGCGCCGAGGACGTCGAGGCCGTGGACCTGGGCGCGCACGTCTCGGGTGGCGATGCCGATCAGCAGCCGCTGGAGGCCGGCGCGCTCGTCGGCGTCGAGGCGGGCGCAGATGCCGAAGTCGACCAGCCCGAAGCGGCCGTCGGGCAGGGCCAGGATGTTGCCGGCGTGGAGGTCGCCGTGGAAGCGGCCGAACACCGTCGCCCCCTCCACCAGCGACCGGATGCCCGAGAGGAGCAGGGCGGTGGTGTCGATGCCGGCGCTGCGCATCTCGTCGAGGTCATCGAAGCGGAGGCCGTCGAGGCGCTCCATCACCAGCACCCTGGCGGTCACCAGACCGGGGATGGGCCGGGGCACCACCACGTCGGCCACGCCGGCGGCCTCAAGGTCGAGGGCGACATCGACCATGTTCTCGGCCTCGAGCCGGAAGTCGAGCTCCTCCAGGATGGTCCGGGCGAAGAGGGTCACCACCGCGGTGGGGTTTGCCACCGGCAGGTTCGCCAATCGGCGCTCGAGGAGGCGGGCGATGGGCGGCATCGACCGGATGTGGGCCTCGACCTCACGGGCGATGCCGGGTCGCTGCACCTTGACCACGACCGAGGTGCCGTCGTGGAGGGTGGCAGTGTGGACCTGGGCGATGCTCGCCGCCGCGAGGGGCGCGAAGTCGAACGAGGCGAAGTGGGCGTCGAGGGAGCCGAGCTCCCGCTCGACGGCACGACGGACCGCCCGGGCCGACAGGGTGGGGCAGCGGTCGCGGCAAACGGCGAACTCGTCGACGAGGACGTCGGGGAACAGCCCACGCCCCGAGGAGATGAGCTGACCGAGCTTGATGTACGAGGGCCCCAGGTGCTCGAAGGCGCGGCGAAGCCGGTGGGCGGCACCCTGGGCCGGCGTCCGGGACCCGAACCACGAACGCGGCCAGTCGACGATGCAGAAGATCAGCGCCTCAGCAGCCAGGGCGATGAGCACGGCCACGAGGCGCTGGGCACGGGCGAGAGGCCGGCCGGGGCCGGTGAGCTCCTCGACCCTGCCGGGGATCGCCGCTCGGACCGGCGCGAGCTGGTCTCGCCACCGCGCCGCCTCCTCGGCCAGGCCGCGGTGGCCGGCCAGGAAGACGCTCCCACCCGGCACCCGGCCCGCCTGGCGGTCGCGGATCACGGCGGCATCGGGAGGACCGCCCGGCACCGCGGCGTCGGTCAAGACCAGGGGGCGATCAGCGCTCATCGGGCGTCCTCGGCGTCGTCGTCCCTCCCGTAGATCCACCGCGAGTCGCTGGCCGCGGCGGCGTGGGCGGCCAGGCCGACGCCCCAGCCCAGCAGCGGGAAGACGAACCACGGGGTCCCGGCACCGGTCATGGCCCAGATGCCGACCAGGAGCACCTGGACGGCCAAGAAGACCGCAATGTGGATGCGCAACGCGGCGCGCATGCCTCGCTTGCGCTGGCGCTGCTTGCGGGCGCGCTCGGCGCGTGCGGCCTGCTCGAATGAGTCGGTCATGAGATCCTCCGTGTCGTCGTGCTCTGTTGCGGTATGTCGCTGGCGGTGGCGAACTGCACGATGCGCGCCGCCGCCGCTTCCAGCGCCTCGTCCAGTGTCGCCGGGTCGAGCCGGGGGGCGACCGCCCGGACGCGGGCGACGAAGCGGTCCAGGGCCGCCTCCACGTCGGCGGCGCCGGTGAGTCGGACACCGGTGCGGGCTTCGATG
The DNA here is from genome assembly GCA_035512495.1 of Acidimicrobiales bacterium. Taxonomy (NCBI): domain Bacteria; kingdom Bacillati; phylum Actinomycetota; class Acidimicrobiia; order Acidimicrobiales; species Acidimicrobiales bacterium. The sequence goes on along the minus strand of DATKDW010000018.1, from coordinate 14,473 downwards.
GAGAGCAGCTCGTCCAGGCGCCGGGCCAGGGCCTCGGACCCCGCCGGCGTCAGGGCGAACACCCGACGCCCGCCGTCGTCGCTACCGGCGATGAGACCCGCCTCCGTCAGCGCCTCGATGCCCGGGTAGACGCTGCCCGGCGACGGGCGGTAGGCGGGGCCGAAGAGGCGGGCCAGCTCACCCATGAGCTGGTAGCCGTGCATCGGTTCGCCCGCCAGCAGGGCCAGCACCACCAGGTGCAGCTCACCGTGCCGGAAGAACGATCGCTTCGACCGCGTCGCCATCTGCGTCCTTTCGTAAGACTCACGTACTATATCGCAACACTTACGAAAGTCAAACGTGCGGAGCGGCCGTGTCGTGAACCGCCACGACGCTCGTCAGGCAGGTGCCTGGGTGCCCGCGTCGTCGCCGAGGGCGACGGTCAGCGAGACGAGGCCGCGGAGGACGAAGTGGTCTCGGTAGGGCGGGCGCTCGTCCGCCAGCTCCATCGCCGGGAAGCGCCGGGCGAGGCGGTCGAAGACGACCTGGCCCTCGAGACGGGCGAGGGGGGCGCCCAGGCAGTGGTGCATGCCGTTGCCGAACGCCAGGTGGGTGGGCCGGCCGCGCTCGAGGCGCAGCTCGTCGGGTTCATCGACGTGGCGCGGGTCGCGGTTGGCGGCGGCGAGGCCGCAGATGATCCCCTCTCCCGCGTCGAGGGACAGGCCGTTGATCTCCAGCGCTTCGGTGGCGGTCCGGGCGGTGATCTGCACGGGTGCGTCGTAGCGCAGCAGCTCCTCGGTGGCGGCCACCGCCAGGCTCGGGTCCGCCCGCAGGGCGTCGAGCTGGCCACGGTGGCGGAGCAGGGCGAGGGTGCCGTTGCCGAGCAGGTTGGTGGTCGTCTCGTGACCGGCGATGAACAGGAGGATGATCATGGCGAACAGCTCCCGCTCGCTGAGCTTGTCGCCCTCGTCCCCGGCGGCGATCAGGGCGCTGAGGAGGTCGGCCCGAGGGTCGCTGCGGCGTTCCTCGATGAGGCCGGCGAAGTACTGCACGAAGCCCATCACCGCCGGCACTGCTTCGTTCATGGTCTCGGGGTCGGCCTCGGCGTCGAGCACCCGGCCGATGGCAGTCGACCACGGCTTGAACTGGTCCCAGTCGGCGGCGGGCACGCCGAGGAGCTCGCAGATGACCATGACCGGCAGCGGCTCGGCGATGGCGGCCATGAGGTCGACCTCGCCGTGGGCCGCTGCCTCGTCGAGCATCGCGTCGACCAGCTCGGTGACCCGGGGACGCAGGGCCTCGACCGCCCGGGGGGTGAAGGCCTTGTTGGCCAAGCGGCGCAACCGGGTGTGATCGGGGGCATCCGCGGTCAGCATCAGCTGGATGTCGAGGTCACCGAGGAGGCTGGCTGCACCACGACGCTCCCGCGAGGGGTCGACGTGGCGGGGGTTGCTCGACAGCCGGGGGTCGCGCAGGGCAGTGAGCACGTCAGCGTGACGGGTGAGGACCCACAGCCCGTCCCGGCTGCGGTGCAGGTCCGGCGACTCGCGCAGCTCGGTGTACCGGGGGTAGGGATCGCCCACGAACCCGGCGTCGGTCGTGTCGAACGCCAGGGGAGCGGCCGCCGGCTTGTGCTGTGCGGTGGTGGTCAGCGTCATCAGTCGTCCTCTGAGCGGGTGGCTGGGCAGGGTCGCCTGTCCGGATCGTTCCGTTACCATTAGTAACACGAATGCGGACCGACGCGCCCTTGACAGGATCCGAACGCCGTTGTCTACTTCTAATCATGTTAGGAGAACCGGTCCGCGATCGACGGGCCGAACGCCATGAGGCCACCAAGGTGGAGATCCTCGAGGCGGCATGGGACCTGTGCCGCACCGAGGGCCTCGCCGGGCTGTCGCTACGGGACCTCGCTCGGCGGGTGGGGATGCAGGCACCGTCGCTGTACTCGTACTTCGACTCCAAGCACGACATCTACGACGCCATGTTCGCCCAGGGCTCCCGGGACTTCGTCGCCGGGCAGCGCCACGTCGCCCTCAGCGGCGACACCCTCACGGACCTCAAGGTGCGCCTCCGCTACTTCGTCGACTTCTGCACGAGCGACGAGGTCCGCTACCAGCTGATGTTCCAGCGGACCATCCCCGGCTTCGAGCCCTCCCCCGCGTCCTTCGCCGTCTCGCTGGAGAACCTCCAGGAGATGGCGACGTGGTTCGCCGAGGTCGGCCTGGGCGGACAGGAGAGCCTCGACCTCTTCACCGCCATCGCCACCGGGCTGGTCGACCAGCAGATCTCCAACGACCCGGGCGGCGACCGGTGGCTGCGGCTGGTGGACGACGCCATGGAGATGTTCTGCGACCACGTGCAACGGCGCGCGGCGACGAGCAAGAGCAGGACCAAGAGCAAGCCCAAGGCCACGAACAGGAAGGTGACGTGATGATGCAGGTGACGAAGGTCGAGGAGCTGGCGCCGTTGGCGCGGCCCGAGTCGACGACGCGGGCGGCAACCGAGACGGCGCAGATGGTGACCATGCTGCGCTCGCTGGACGACGCGGACTGGTCCCAGCCGACGGACTGCCCGGATTGGGACGTGCGCGCCATGGCCGCCCACGTGCTGGGCATGGCTGAGACGTTCTCGTCGCTGCGGCGCTTCGCACGCGACATGCGCGCCGGGGGCAAGGCCGCCGGCGACGGACCGTTCATCGATGGCCTGACGGCGGTGCAGGTGCGCGACCGCACCGAGCTCAGCAGTGACGAGTTGATCCGACAGCTCGCGGCGGCCGGCCCCCGCCAGGCGCAGTGGCGGGCCAGCCGCCGCCTCATGCGGCGGATCCCGATGAAGCAGGAGATGCCCGACGGGTCAACCGAGACGTGGAAGGCCAGCTACCTCTTCGACACCATCCTCACCCGCGACACCTGGATGCACCGCGTCGACATCGCCCGGGCGACCGGCCGTCCACTCGTCCTCACCGCAGACCACGACGGACGCCTCGTCGGCGACGTCGTCGCCGAGTGGGCCCGCCGCCACGGCCAGCCGTTCACCCTGCACCTCGAGGGGCCGGCCGGTGGCACCTACGCCCACCGGACAGGCGGCGAGGACATCACCCTCGACGCCGTCGAGTTCTGCCGAATCCTCTCGGGCCGGGCCACCGGCGACGGTCTCCTCTCCCAACAGGTCCCGTTCTGATCTCGAGGTGCGCTGAGCGACGCTCACGGTCACCCGACGTGGTCCCGGAGCCAGGCGGCAACAGCGACACCGATCTCGTCCGGCGAGTCCTCCTGCACGAAGTGGCTCCCGCGGACCGTCACCTCGTGCTGGTTCGGGAAGGTCCGCACGAGGTCGCGCCGCGACTCGACGAGGATGGCCCCGGGGTCGGCGTTGACGAACAGCTTGGGGACGTCGCTGGTGGCGAGCCACCTGGTCCACGCCTCTGCCTGCTCCCACAGGTCGCTGGGCTCGCCATCGACGGGGAGCTGGCGCGGCCAGGTGAGGGTTGGGCGCCTTCCCTCACCCGGATCGGCGAAGGGCCGCCGGTACTCCTCCATCTCCGCCTCCGTCAGGGTGCGCAGGATCGCACCCGGCAGCACGGCCTCGACGAAGAGGTTTCGCTCGAGGATCAGCTGCTCGCCGGCGGGTGAGCGGAAGGCCTGGAACAGGCCGCGGCCGCTCTCGCTCCACTCGTCCCAGGTCATGGGGAGGATGGCCTCCATGTAGGCGATCCCCCGCACGGCCCCGGGGTGACGGCGGGCCCAGTCGAAGCCCAGGCCGGAGCCCCAGTCGTGCACGACCAGCGTCAGGCGCTCCTCGGCGTCCACGGCCTCGAGGAAGCCGTCGAGGAAGCGGGCGTGCTCGGCGAAGGTGTAGCGCTCCGGGCCGCTGTCGGGGAGCTTGTCCGAGTCGCCCATGCCGATGAGGTCGGGCGCGAGGCACCGGCCGAGGCCCTCCAGGTGCGGGATGACGTTGCGCCACAGGTACGACGACGTCGGGTTCCCGTGCAAGAAGACGATCGGGTCGCCCGCACCCACCTCGATGTACGCCATGCGGTGGCCATGCACCTCGACCGTCTTCTTTGCGCCCCGTCCGCTGCGTCCGCTCATGAGCCATTGACTACCACGGGGGCGAGGTGACCAAGCGGGTGGACCTGCTGATCTGTACCGTTCCCTCAGGGACAGCGAGGAGGGGGCTCCGGATGCACGAGCTGTCGGTGTGCCAGGCCATCGTCGACACCGTCCGGGACCACGCCGGCGGGCGGCCCCTGCGCCAGGTCAACGTCCGCATCGGCCACCTCCGCCAGGTCGTCCCGGACTCCCTGCTGTTCTCCTGGGAGATCCTCACCGAAGACTCCGAGCTGGCCGGTTGCACGCTGGCCGTGGAGCACATCGCTGCCGTCATCGGCTGCCGGGGGTGTGGCGTCGAGACCGAGCTCGACCGACCGCTCATGGTCTGCCCCGCATGCGAAGGTCACGACGTCGAGGTGCTGCGCGGCGAGGAGTTCCAGATCGCGTCCATCGACGTCGTCGAGGAGGTGTGCTGATGGGACGCTTCCACCGCCATCCCGACGGGACCGAGCACGAGCACGAACACGAACACCGCGACGTGGGCGATCATGGGGGCTACACCGAGACCGGGGCGGCCCGGGTGGCCGTGCTCGAGGACATCCTCTCCGAGAACGATCGTGTGGCCGCGGAGAACCGCTCCACCTTTGCCGCCGCCGGGCTGTGGTCGGTCAACGTCATGTCCTCACCCGGGGCCGGCAAGACCGCCCTGCTCAAGCGCACGCTCGCCCACCTCGCCGGCCGGGTGCGCATCGGCGTCCTCGAGGGCGACATCGCCACCAGCCTCGACGCCGACGAGCTCGACGGACTCGGGGCGGCCATCGCCTTGGTCAACACCGGGGCGGGCTTCGGCGGTGAGTGCCACCTCGACGCGGTGATGGTCCGCTCCGGGCTGGACCGCCTCCCGCTGGCCAACCTCGACCTGCTCCTCATCGAGAACGTCGGCAACCTGGTCTGCCCCGCCGAGTTCGACGTGGGCCAGCACGCCCGGGCCATGGTCTACGCCATCACCGAGGGCGAGGAGAAGCCCCTCAAGTACCCGGTGATGTTCCGTGCCGCCGACGTGGTGGTGGTCAACAAGATCGACCTGCTGCCCCACCTCGACTTCGACCTCGACCGCTTCCTCACCAACCTGCGCGCCGTGAACCCTGGCGCCGAGGTGATCCAGCTGAGTGCCAGGACCGGCGACGGCGTCGAGGCGTGGTGCTCCTGGCTTCAGGAGGGACGGCCGGCGCCGACCGAGACCGACACCTCGCGGTGGAGCCGTCCGAAGTTGTAATACGCGGCACATGCCCCTTCGGAGCTGACCATGCACGTGCCGATGGGCGTCTGCGGCGTGCACGCCGTGCCGAAGACCTTGCACTCCCACGGCTTGATCACGCCCTTGAGCACCTCACCGCACTGGCACGCCTTCGGGTCGGCCACCCGCACGCCGGGCACGTCGAAGCGCAGCTCGGCGTCCCAGGCGGCGAAGTCGCTGTTGAGCTTGAGGGCGCTCTGGGCGATGAACCCGAGGCCCCGCCACTCGAAGTGGGGCCGCAGCTCGAACACCTCGGCCAGCGCCGCCAAGGCGCGAGGGTTTCCCTCATCGCGCACGATGCGGGAGTACTGGTTCTCCACCTCACAACGACCCTCCCGCCGCTGGGCGAGGAGCATCTGCACCCCCTGGAGGATGTCGAGAGGCTCGAAGCCGGTGGTGACCACCGGCTTGCCGTACTGCTCGGGCACGAAGCGATACGGACGGTTGCCGACCACGGTGGAGACGTGGCCCGGACCGAGGAACCCGTCGAGGCGGAGGTCGGGCGAGTCGAGGATGGCCTTGATGGGCGGCACGATCGTGACGTGGTTGGAGAACACGCTGAAGTTGGTGACGCCGTCGGCCCTGGCCTTCAACAAGGTCAGCGCGGTGGAAGGTGCCGTCGTCTCGAAGCCCACCGCGAAGAACACCACCTCGCGGTCGGGGTGCTCCACCGCCAGTCGCAGGGCGTCGAGGGGTGAGTAGACGAAGCGCACGTCGGCCCCGCGGGCCTTGGCCTCGAGGAGGTTCCCGTTCCCACCCGGCACCCGCATCATGTCGCCGAAGCTGGTGAACATGACCCCGGGCTGCTCGGCCACGGCGATGGCGTCGTCGACCCGCCCCATCGGGATCACGCACACCGGGCAGCCGGGGCCGTGCACCAGCTCCACCGCCTCAGGCAGCACGTGCTCGATGCCGTGGCGGTAGATGGTGTGGGTGTGGCCGCCGCACACCTCCATGAAGGTGTGGTGCTCGTCGCCGACGAGACGGCGTATCTGCTCGAGCACGATCCGGGCCGCCGCCGGGTCGCGGTACTCGTCGACGAACCTCACGACGCCGCCTCCTCCCCGAGCGCGGAGGCTCGCAGCGCCTCCACCTCTTCGTCGTAGGCCTGACCGAGAAGGTGCAGGGAGGCCAGCGCCACCTCGGCCTCGGCCTCGTCGATCTTGGACATGGCGAAGCCGACGTGGATCAGCACCCAGTCGCCCACCTCGAGGACCTCGTCCTCCAGCAGGCCGATGTTCACCCGCCGGCGGACGCCGGCGACGTCGACCACCGCGAGCTGGCCCTCGGTGCCGGGGACGAGCTCAGCCAGCTGGCCAGGGATGCCGAGGCACATGACGATCTCCTCTCATCGAGTGGGTGGGTGGGTGGTACTGCATCTCCCTTCCGGCGTGCGCACACGCCTCCTGCACCAATGAGATGACCGTCTCGACCGCCGCAGGCACCGCGGCGGTCACCGGTGGGCTGAGACCGATCCCCTCCTCGAGCGACGCCGGCTGGCAGCCGACGACCAGCACCCGACCGATCGTCCCTCCCATGTCCGCGACCATGGCCAGCACCGCTTGCGGGTCGATGCTGTGAGCGTCCAGGGCGGCGGCACCATCGCTGCCGGTGGGGTCGGGCTCGAGGACCACGACCGTTCCTGGAGCTCCACCGGTCGCCATGGCGTCAACGAGGATCAGCGTCTCGCAGCCTTCGAGGAGATCGAAGGCCAGGTGCAGGCCGCGAATGCCCACGTCGACCACCGTGACCTCCGGTGGCAGCGATGCTCCGGCCAGCCGCTGGGCGACCTCCACGCCGAAGCCGTCGTCGCCAAGGAAGATGTTGCCGATCCCGCCCACGACCACGCGCTTCACGACTCGACCACCTCGACCTCGTCGGGGTGGAAGTAGAGGAACCGTCCCTGCCACTGGGCCAGGTCGGCGCCGGGATCGTCGTCGACGACCACCGCCAGGTGGTGACCACCGTCGAGGTCGGCGAAGACACCCTCGACCGTGGCCAGGGCGCCGGTCAGGAACAGGTCGTGGGCGTCGGCGCGGTGGCTGGGGCGCAGGCGGACCCGGGTGCCCCGACCCACCGCCACGCCGGCGATGGGGACAGAGTCGCTCCACGGGTCCTCGGGCTCGGCTCGGTCGGCTGCCCGCCGCAGCTGTCGCACCGCCCCGTGCAGGCGCTCCATGACCTCGGGCGGGAGGTCGTCGCAGCGATCGATGATGTCGCGAGCCCGTGGGTCGGTGCCGCGCGCCTCGGCCTTCTCCTCGTCGGTGAGGGTGAGCACCCGCAGGGCCAGCATCTCGTCGATCTCGGTGGAGTCGCAGAAGTCCCCGATGCTCTCGGCTGCGACCGCCGGGTGGTCGTAGAGGATGATCGGCGACGACAGCACCACTCGGCGCTCGTCCTCGTCGCCCACCAGCACCGGCCAGGTGCCCTCGTTGGTGCACGCTTCGACCGTTGCCCGGGCGAACTCGGGTGGGTCGAGGAGCGAGACGAACGCCCCTGCCCGGGCCACGAGCACCGTGTGCTGGCCGATGAGCGACCGGCGCAGGGCCTCGTCGCGTCGGGCGCCGGCCTCGGCCCACGGGGTGGTGTTGGCGAGGGTGACCGACACCCGGGCGAGCGGCCACGGACCATCGGGCGGGGTTACCTCGACCGTCGCCTCGGCTCGCACCGCCCAGCGCTCACGCACGACCCGACCCAGGGTCCGGCCACAGGCGTCGACCAGTGGCTCCTCTTCGCGGCCGGCGCCCACCTCGACGGGCACCCTCGCTTCGACACCTCCGGTACGTCCCAGAGGCACGGCCGGGAGGGTGACCTCGTGCTCGACCGCCTCGTCCCACGTCGTCCAGTGCTCACCGTCGATGACGAGCGACGGCACCGGGCGGAAGTCGCCGTCGACGAGCTGCTCCACCCTGCGGGCTTGCGCCTGCAGGAACCGGACGGTTGCCACCACCTCCGCACCGGCCTCGGGCAGCTCCACCACGACCTCGCACCGGGAGGACCAGCGGTCGGTGGCCTCGGCCTCGACGTGCGCCCGGGGGGCGAGCACCCCCCATTGCCAGCGGGCCTGGTTCTTGGCCGCCGACGCCCGGTAGGGGTAGAGCACATGGCCCTCGTAGAGGACGGCGTCGGCCACCTGGCGGGCCTGGGCCAGCGCGGCCTCCAACCGCTCGTGCGGTCCGGCATCGGTGGTGCTGGTCACGGCAGCTCGCCGGCTTCCTTGAGCAGCACCTCGACGGCCTGCTCCCAGGTGGCCAGCGCCCGGTCGACCTTGAAGCGCTGGATGGCGTCGATGGTTGCCCGCGGCAGCCGCACCCACCCGCCGCCGGGGAAGTAGTGGTCCATCAGCTCGCGCCAGGTCCGCACCGGGAGCCGGAACGCGGCCTCGGCGTGCCAGGCCACGGGCTCGACGTGCAGTGCTCCCGGACCGTCGCCGTCCGAGAAGGTCGTGCCGTTGAAGAGCAGGAGCAACGGGACCTCACCGTCACCGAGGCCGTGCAGGTACTTCGCAGCGGCCACCTCGAAGTCGTAGGAGCACTCCACGGGGAGGTCGATCTCGATGCTCCCCCTGAAGCGACCGACGGTGGTGCTCACGTGGGTCCAGACGAAGGGACGCAGGGTGTCCCCCCAGCGGGGGGCGGCCCCGAATAGCTCCTCGAGCCGGTCCTCCTCCTCGGCGGTGTAGCGGCGACGCTGGGGTTCGATGCGGATCTGGCACCGCAGCGCTACGGCATGCACGGTGGCGCCCGACCGCTCGTCGAGCCGCACCTTCAGGTCGAGGGTGGGCACCGCCGCATGCCGGCGGACCGCCGCGCCGAGCGCGGTGAACCCGAGCTCGGTCATGGCGACGCGGCCACCGGCGCCACCGCCCGCGCCGCCACACGGGCGAAGAGTGCGTCGAGCCGTTCCCGGGCCTCGGTGCCTCCGTCGAAGCCACGCCACACGGTGCGCAGGGCCCCGACGAGCTCGTAGCAGATGTCGATGGGCACGACGTAGGCCTCGCCGGCGACGCCGAGGCGTCCGGTGCGAACGAGCAGGGCCTCCACGTCGGGCTCGAGGGTCTCCAGCATCGGATGGGTGGCGGTCAGCTCGTCCCACGCGTCGAGGGGCAGGAGCGACTCCGTGGCCCCGGCGGGCCCGGGATAGAAGGCGACCATCCCGCCCTGGCCCGAGCTGTGGAACAGGAAGGCGACCCCCACCGGGATCTGAAGCGTTGCCCACAGCGACTCCGGCACACCGGGACGAGGGAGAGCCACGCATCGCTGTGGAAGGCCCCGGTATCGCCGACCCCCGGCCACGGCTGGTCTCCCCGGGCCCTCCGGCGCCGGCGAGGTCGTCGTCCCGTTGCCCAGCAGGGCGCCGAGGGGCTCGGTCAGCGGGAACCCGAGGACGGCCGGCCCGGCATCGTGCTCGAAGAGCAGGCCGCACGCCTGGCACGCACAGATGAGCCGCCGCTCCTCGACGTCAACGAGATGGCGGTGCCCGTCGGGCACGGCCGTGCCGCACAGGTCGCAGAGCTCGCCCGGGACGGACCGTTCGGGGCGGGGGCGGACGGCGACCGGCACGGGGGCGGGGTCCTGCCCCGGCTCCGGCCGCGGGCTGATGGCGACCGGGACCGGAGCGGGCGAAGGACCCGGCTCCGCCCTTGATGGCTCGTCGACCCGCACCACCACCTCTGCCGCCTCCGGCGCGGCGGCGAGGACGGCACGCTCGACGGCGTCGGCCAGCACCCGCCCCGGTGTGCCCACCGCCGTGGTCAGCGTGAGGTGCACGCCGGCGTCCTCGTCGACCCGGTCGACCGCCACGTGGGCCCGGGCCGCGCCGAGCGCCGGCTTCAGCCGTCCGAGTGCCCGGGCCACCCTGGTCGGAAGGTCGTGGGGGTGCAGATCGTGGAGCACGAGGAGGCCGCCCACCACCTCGTCGTCGCCCAGCTTCTCGAGCGCGGCGCGCCCGCCGGGCCCGTCGGCAACCACGGCGAGGGCGCGCTGGAGCCCCTCACGGTGGAGCTCGGTGACGAGGGCGGCGAGCTCCTCGGCCCGGGCGTCCCCGTCGGCGGTGAGCTCGTCGAGCAGGGCATCGATCCGGCCGGCGATGGCGCCCGCCGGATCGACCTCGGGAGGGTCGGTGCCCGTCACTCCCACGGATCGTTCACGCCGGTGGGCGAGTGCACCTTCTCGAGCACCTTGCCCTTGCCGAGGTGCATGTGGACGCCGCAGGGAAGGCACGGGTCGAAGCTGCGGACCGTGCGCATGATGTCGATCCCCTTGAAGTGATCGAGGTCGTTCTCCTCGAAGATCGGGCAGTCCTGCACCGCGTCCTCGTAGGGCCCGGGCGTGCCGAAGCTGTCACGGGGGTTCGCGTTCCACGGCGTGGGCGGGTACGGGTGGTAGTTGGCGATCTTGCCGTCCTTGATGACCAGGTGGTGGGAGAGCACGCCTCGGACCGCCTCGGTGAAGCCACAGCCGATGCCCTCGTCGGGCACCTCGAAGGGCTCCCACGTCTTGGTGCGCCCGGCCCGGACCTCGGCCAGCCCCTCCTCGGCGAACTGCAGGGCGCACACCGCGGCGTACGCCTGGAAGTAGGTGCGGGCACGGTTGCGCTCGATGGTGTTCGACCACTGGGGGATCTTCCACTCGAGGTCCATCTCGGGCTTCAACATCGTCTTCGGGAGGTGGATCTTCACGCTGGTGCCGGTGGCCTTCACGTAGCCGTTGTCGACCAGGCCCGACAGGGCGGTGGACCACAGGCGGGCGAGCGGACCCCCGCCCGTGTCGAGGGCGAGGTGGTCGGTGCCGTCGAACCAGCGCGGTGACATGACCCAGCTGTACTTGTCGTCGAAGTCGCGCTTCTGGGGGCGGGGGTTGGTGTGCTGGTTCCAGGGGTGGCGCCGGTCGACCGGGTTCCCGAGCGGGTCCCGGGCCACGAACATCTCCTGGTCCTCCCAGTCCTCGTAGAAGGAGTGGCCGAGCATGATCCGGATGCCGAGGTTGATGTCGACGAGGTCGTTGGTGACGAGCTTGCCGTCGACGATGACGCCGGGCGTGACGTACATGGCCCGGCCCCACTCGGTCATGTCCTTGTACTCGAAGTTGCAGACCGACGGGTCCTGGAAGCTCCCCCAGCAACCGAGCAGCGTGCGGCGCAGGCCAACCTCCTCGTAGCCGGGGAGGGCCTCGTAGAAGAAGTTGAACAGGTCGTCGTGCATGGGCACGACCCGCTTCATGAACTCCACGTAGCGCATGAGCCGGGTCACGTAGTCGGAGAAGAGCTGGATGGTGGCCACCGTGCCGACGCCGCCCGGATAGAGCGTGGACGGATGGACGTGACGCCCCTCCATCAGGTTGAACATCTCCCGGGTGTAGCGGCTCACCTGGAGCGCTTCCCGATAGAACTCGCCGGTGAAGGGGTTGAGGGCACGCATGATGTCGCCGACGGTCCGGTAGCCGTGGTCGGCGGCGTGGGGCGCCTCCGAGCGGTTGGCCAGCCCGAGGACCCCGGGGTTGGTCTCGGCGACCATCCTCTCGCAGTAGTCCACACCGACCAGGTTCTCCTGGAAGATGTTGTGGTCGAACATGTACTCGGCCGCCTCACCGAGGTTGATGATCCACTCGGCCAGGGCCGGGGGCCGCACGCCGTAGGCCATGTTCTGCGCGTAGCAGGAGCAGGTGGCGTGGTTGTCACCGCAGATGCCACAGATGCGACTGGTGATGAAGTGGGCGTCGCGGGGGTCCTTGCCCTTCATGAAGATGCTGTAGCCGCGGAAGATCGAGGAGGTGCTGTGGCACTCGGCGACCTTGCCAAGGCCGAAATCGATCTTGGTGTAGATCCCGAGGCTCCCGACGATGCGGGTGATCGGGTCCCACGCCATGTCGACCAGCGTCGACGAGTCGCTCCCCGATGTCCTCGACGGCACGGTGGCGGCCATGTCCTACCTCCAGTCGGCGTGGTGGCCGGTGAGCAGCTTGTTGCCGGGCGTCCGCCACTGCGGTTCCTCGTCGAGCGTCGCGGCCGTGATGCTGCGCAGGCGACGGATGGCGGCGCCGTAGATGGTGCTGGCGGTGGTGGAGACCTTGCCCCCCGGGGGCTCGTCCATGAAGGGCATGAACTTGTCGGGGAAGCCCGGCATGGTGCAGCCGATGCAGATGCCGCCGACGTTGGGGCAACCGCCCATGCCGTTCATCCAGCCTCGCTTGGGGACGTTGCACTTGACCACCGGACCCCAGCAGCCCAGCTTGACGATGCACTTGGGCGAGCCGTACTCCGTGGCGAAGTCGCCCTGCTCGTAGTAGCCGGCCCGGTCGCAGCCCTCGTGCACGGTCTGGCCGAAGAGCCAGGTGGGGCGCAGGGCGTCGTCGAGGGGGATCATCGGCGCCTGGCCGGTGGCCTGGTAGAGCAGGTAGAGGATCGTCTCCGAGAGGTTGTCGGGCTGGATGGGGCAGCCGGGCACGCACACGATCGGGAGGCCGGCCTTGGACTTCCAGGACCAGCCCAGGTAGTCGGGGACGCCCATGGCCCCGGTGGGGTTGCCGGCCATGGCGTGGATGCCGCCGTAGGTGGCGCAGGTGCCCACGGCCAACACCGCGAGGGCCTTGGGGGCCAGGCGGTCGAGCCACTCGCTGGTGGTGATGGGCTGGTTGGTCTCCGGGTCGTTGCCGAACCCGCACCAGTAGCCCTCGCTCTTGATGGCCTCGTTGGGGATGGAGCCCTCGACGACGAGCACGAACGGCTCCAGCTCGCCGCGGTCGGCCTTGAAGAACCACTCGAGGAAGTCGTCGGTCCCGCCGGCGGGACCGCACTCGAAGTCGATCAGCGGCCAGTGGAGCGCGATCTTGGGGAGCCCGGGCAAGGCGCTGAGGGCGATCTCCTCGATGCTGGGCTGGGTGGCGGCAGTGAGCGCGACGGAGTCACCGTCACAGCTCAACCCAGCGTTGATCCAGAGGATGTGGATGACCGTCTCGTCGATGGCCTCGTCCGCGGGCGCTTCGGCAACTCCCATGTGGACCTCCGGGTGGCGGGTTCGCTCTTGCCACCCTCCCTCCGCCGATCCCCTCCGTAAATGGGTGGTTTTCGCACCCCGGTCCCGGGAGGCCTCAGCAGCCGCTGGCGACCGCGGCCTGGCCCACGCTGATCCCACCGTCGTTGCACGGCACGCGGTGGTGGGTCAGGACCTCCAGCCCGGCCTCCGCCAGGGCGCCAGCCACGACGGCGGTGAGCCGCGTGTTCTGGAACACCCCGCCGGTGAGCACCACGCACGACAACCCGTCGCGGGCGGCCAGCGTCGTGGCTGCGTCGGCCGTGGCCGCTCCCAGCCCCTCGTGGAAGCCGGCGGCGATGTCGGCGACCGGTGTGCCCGCACCGCGCTCGGCCAAGATTGCGCCCAGGAGCGGGGCGGGATCGAGGACGAGGAAGCCGTCCTCCCACCGCTGCTCCAGCTGGTAGGCACCGGCCTCGCACCGGGGCCCGGTCCTGGCCAGCGCCTCCAGCTCGATGGCGGCCTGGGCCTCGTAGGTGACGCGGGGGCGCAGGCCGAGCAGAGCAGCCACCGCGTCGAACAACCGGCCCGCGCTGGTCGTGATCGGTGACCGCCCGCCCACAGCGAGGTCCACCACCGCGGCCACGAGGGCCGGGTCGCCAACCAGCTGCTCGCCCACGCCTTGGGCAACGGCCGGCCCGAGGGCGACCGCGGTCCACGACACCGCCATGCGCCACGGCTCCTTGATCGCCGCGACCCCGCCCGGCAGCGGGGCCGGCGCCACGTGCCCCACGCGCCGGTAGCTGTCGAGGTCGGCCACCAGCAGCTCACCGCCCCACAGCGTGCCGTCGGGGCCGAGCCCGGTGCCGTCGAAGGCCACGCCGAGCACAGGGCCCGACCTGCCGTGGTCGACCAAGCACGACGCCACATGGGCGTGATGGTGCTGGACCGCGAGCAAGGGCAGGTCCAGCTCGGTCGCCAGCTTCGAGGAGAGGTATTCGGGGTGGAGGTCGTGGGCGACGACTTCGGGCCGCACGCCGGCGAGGTGGCACAGGTGCTCGATGGCCTGGACGAACGACTGGTGGGCGGCCAGGTGCTCCAGGTCGCCGATGTGGTGGCTGACCGTGAGCGTCCGCCCCCGCGCCACCGCGACGGTGCTCTTGAGCTCGGCACCGA
>DATKDW010000017.1 GCA_035512495.1 Acidimicrobiales bacterium | reverse complement strand
GCCCCAACCCGGCGCCGGCGGCCGCCGGCCGCCCGGGTCGCTCGCGGCGGGCCGCCGGGGCGTCGGCCTCGCCGAGGTCGGCGGGCACGCCGGTGCCGGTGCGGCCCCGTTGGGTGGTGGCGGCATCCACGGCCAACCGGTCGGCCAGATCGTTCATGCGGTCGCCGGCGTGGCCCTTGACCCACCGGAACGACACGTCGCCCCGCTCCCGCACCAGCTCGATCAGAGGCTCCCAGAGGTCGCGGTTGGCCACCGGCTTCTTGGATGAGGTCGTCCACCCTCGCGCCATCCAGCCCTCCCACCAGCGGTCCCGGAAGCAGTGCACGACGTAGGTCGAGTCGCTCACCACGACCAGCGGCCCCGAGATGGCCCGCACCGCCTCGAGGGCGGCGGCGATCTCCATGCGCTGGTTGGTCGACCGGGCCTCGGCTCCGCTGGCGTAGGGGCCGCCGTCGACCACCCATGCCCAGCCGCCCGGCCCCGGGTTCCCCAGGCACGCCCCGTCGGTGTACGCCTCGGTCGTCACGCCCCAAGCATGGCCCGTGCCACCGGCGCCCCGGGGCGTGCGCTCCGGTCGCGACCCGACGACCACCCGCACGAAGGCCACGTCGGGCTGCGAGCATGGAGCCATGATCTTCGACGGCTTCGTCCACCAGCTCCCGGACATCGATCCCACGGAGACCGGGGAGTGGCTCGACAGCTTCGATGCGGTGGTCGACACCCACGGGAAGAGCCGCGCTCGCTTCCTGGTGGCACGCCTGCTCGAACGGGCCCGCCAGCTCCAGGTCGGCTACCCGGCGAGCGTGTCCTCGCCGTACGTGAACACGATCCCGCCCGAGGTCCAGGCATGGTTCCCGGGCGACGAGCACATCGAGCGACGCATCCGGGCGTACATCCGCTGGAACGCGGCGGCGATGGTGGTGCGGGCCAACAAGACGTCGGAGGGCATCGGTGGCCACCTCGCCACCTTCGCGTCGTCGGCAGCGCTCTACGAGGTCGGCTTCAACCACTTCTTCCGCGGCAAGGACGACGGCCTCGCCGGCGACCAGATCTACTTCCAGGGCCACGCCTCGCCGGGGATCTACGCGCGCGCCTACCTCGAGGGGCACCTGAGCGAGGAGCGCCTCGACGGGTTCCGCCAGGAGGTCGGCGGCAACGGCCTCTCGAGCTACCCCCACCCGCGCCTCATGCCGGAGCTCTGGGAGTTCCCCACCGTTTCGATGGGCCTCGGCCCCATCACCGCCATCTACCAGGCCCGCTTCAACCGCTACCTCCACAACCGCCGCATCGCCGACACCAGCGCCTCGAAGGTGTGGTGCTTCGTCGGCGACGGCGAGTGCGACGAGCCCGAGAGCCTCGGCGCCCTGTCGATCGCGGCGCGCGAGACCCTCGACAACCTGATCTTCGTCGTGAACTGCAACCTGCAGCGCCTCGACGGCCCGGTGCGCGGCAACGGCAAGATCATCCAGGAGCTCGAGGCCGTGTTCCGGGGGGCGGGCTGGAACGTCATCAAGGTGGTGTGGGGCACCAAGTGGGATGAGCTCCTCGCCCGCGACGTCGACGGTGTCCTGCTCAACCGGATGAACGAGACGCTCGACGGGCAGTTCCAGAAGTACTCCGTCGAGTCCGGCGCCTACATCCGGGAGCACTTCTTCGGGCCCGACCCGAGGCTGCGCAAGATCGTCGAGCACCTCTCCGACGACGAGCTGCGCACCCTCCCCCGCGGCGGCCACGACTACAAGAAGCTCTACGCCGCCTACAAGGCGGCCGTCGAGCACGAGGGCAGCCCCACCGTGATCCTGGCCAAGACCATCAAGGGCTGGACGCTCGGCCCCGACGTGGAGGGCCGCAACGCCACCCACCAGATCAAGAAGATGGCGGGCGAGCAGATCGCGGCGTTCCGCGACCGCCTCTACATGCAGGACGAGGTGCCCGACGAGGCGATCGCCGACGGCGAGATGCCGTACTTCCGTCCGCCCGAGGGCTCGACCGAGCTGGAGTACATGCTCGACCGGCGCCGCGCGCTCGACGGTTCGCTGCCCAAGCGGGTCGTCCGCCAGCCGGGCGGCCTCGCGGTGCCGTCCGACGAGGTCTTCGCCGAGTTCCGCAAGGGCTCCAACGGCACCGAGGTCTCGACGACCATGGTCTTCGCCCGCATGCTGCGCAACCTCGTGCGCGACGAGCAGGTGGGTGAGCGCGTGGTGCCGATCATCCCGGACGAGGCCCGGACCTTCGGCCTCGACGGCCTCTTCCGCGAGATCGGCATCTACGCCGCCCACGGCCAGCAGTACGAGGCGGTCGACGCCGACCTGCTGCTGACCTACCGCGAGAGCCAGCAGGGCCAGATCCTCCAGGAGGGCATCACCGAAGCCGGCTCGATGGCCAGCCTCATCGCCGCCGGCACCGCCTACGCCACCCACGGCAAGGCGATGATCCCCTTCTACACCTTCTATTCGATGTTCGGCTTCCAGCGGACGATGGATCTCATCTGGGCCGCCGCCGACCAGCGGGCCCGCGGCTTCATGCTCGGCGCCACCGCCGGGCGCACCACCCTCAACGGCGAGGGCCTCCAGCACCAGGACGGACACAGCCTGCTGCTGGCCTCCGCCGTGCCGTCGGTGATGGCCTACGACCCCGCCTTCGCCTACGAGGTGGCGACGATCATCGCCGAGGGGTGCCGGCGCATGTTCACCGAGGGCGAAGACCTCCTCTACTACCTCACCCTCTACAACGAGAGCTACGCGATGCCCGCCATGCCCGACGCCGCCGCCGAAGGCGTGCTCCGCGGGCTCTACCGCTTCGAGGACGCCCCCGACGGGCCCTCGCGCCGGGCGACGATCCTCTTCTCCGGGACGGCGTGGCTGGCCGCCAGCGAGGCCCGGCGCCTCCTGGCCGAGCACCACGATGTCGGCGCCGAGCTTTGGTCGGCGACCTCCTACAAGTCGCTGCGCGAGGACGCCCTCGATGCCGATCGCTGGAACCGCCTCCACCCGTCACAGCCGGCACGGGAGCCCTACGTGGCCGTGGCGCTCTCCGACGCGGCGGGCCCCTTCGTCGCCGTCACCGACTTCATGAAGGCCGTCGCCGACCAGGTGGCCCGGTGGATCCCGGGGACGTTCGTCCCGCTCGGCACCGACGGCTTCGGCCGCAGCGACACCCGCGAGGCCCTGCGGCGGCACTTCGAGGTCGACGCCCCCGCGGTCGTGGTGGCCACCCTCTGGGCCCTCGCCCGCGACGGGGTCATCAAGACGACCGAGGTCGACGACGCCATCGCCCGCTACGACCTCGACCCCGAGACAGTCGATCCCCGACTCGCGTAGCGACGGGCGAGGCGTATCGTCGCAGCCATGGCTGGCGACACGTTCTTCATCACCGGCGACCGCGAGGCCGACGACCTCCTCGCTGCCGACCCACTGGCCCTCCTCCTCGGCATGCTCCTCGACCAGCAGGTGCCGATGGAGTGGGCCTTCGGTGCCCCGGCTCGCCTGCGCGAGCGCCTGGCGGGCAGCCTCGACGCCGGCGCCATCGCCGCCATGGACCCCGACGACCTTGCAGCCGCGTTCCGCGAGAAGCCCGCCCTGCACCGCTACCCGACATCGATGGCGAAGCGGGCCCACGAGCTGTGCCGCCACCTCGTGGAGCACCACGACGGCCGGGCCGAAGCGGTCTGGGAGGGCGTCGCCGACGGCGCCGAGCTGCGCCGCCGCCTGGAGGCGCTCCCAGGGTTCGGGAAGGACAAGGCCCGGATCTTCCTGGCCGTGCTGGCCAAGCGCCGCGGGGTGCGCCCACCGGGGTGGGAGGACGCCGCCGGCCCCTTCGCCGACGGTCAGCCCCGCTCCGTGGCCGATGTCACCGACCAGACCAGCCTCGAGCGGGTGCGGGCGTTCAAGAAGGAGCAGAAGGCGGCGGGTCGAGCGAAGGACGAGTGACGTCCGGGTCGGCCTCGTCGAAGTCGGGCTCCTCGGGGTCGGCCGGGGACGTTGGCAGCTGGCGCTCCAGCCACCCGAGGAGGATGGCGATGGCCCGGGGATCGTGGCGCAGGGTGTGCCCTGCCCCGTTGATGATGCGCAGGTCGGCCTGGCCGTGGCAGTCGGCCAGTGCCCGGGCGTCGAGCGAGGGCACCACGTCGTCGTCCGAGCCCTGGATCAGGAGCAGGGGCCGGGGAGCGAGCTTGGCCACGTAGGCCAGGGGCCGGGTCTCCTTGAGCTGGCGGATCCACGCGTCGACGTTCGCCGGGTAGAGCGGGTCGCGGATGACCCCGATCTCGCGGGCGTGCTGCAAGAAGCGCTTCGGGTGCGCCGCCCAGTCGTCGAAGTCGGCGCGCGCCGACAGGGCGGCGACGCCCCGGACCCGCTCGTCCTCGGCCGCCGCGCAGATCGCCGCCGACCCGCCGGTGCTGGCTCCCGCCAGCCAGACGGCGTCGACGCCCTCCACCTCGAGCAGGTGGTCGACGGCAGCCCGCACGTCGTCGATCCAGCCGTTGAGCGAGAAGTCGCCACCGGACCCGCCCGTGCCACGGAAGTTGAAGCTCAGGACGGTCCAGCCGGCGTCGGCCGCCAGGCGGTCGGCGAGCTGGGGGTAGCTCTGCGAGGAGGACTCCGGGCTCCGCGGTCCGGCGGGGAAGCCGTGGCACAGCACCAGGCCGGCCCGGATGGGCAGTCGCTCGCTGGGAGGTCGGGCGACGTGCGCCGTGAGGCGCAGCCCGCCGGACTCGATGACATCGTGCACCTCGCCCAGGCTAGGACTCCTCAGGGCCCTCGTCGCCACCGTGACGTGAGGGCCCCGGCGAAGCGGGCCCCTTGAGCGACAGGCCCAGCAACCGCGCCGCGTTGCCGCGCAGGATCTTCTCCGCCACCTCGTCGGAGGGCTCGTGGGCGGCGAAGGCCCGGCGCCACTTGGCGAAGGTGATGAAGGGGTAGTCGGTCCCGAAGAGGCATCGGTCCTGCAGTGGTCCGAGCACCGCGGCAACGAGCTCGTCGGGCCAGAGCCGGGGCGACCAGCCCGACAGGTCGATCCAGACGTTGGCCTTGTGCTGGGCGATGGCCAGCATCGACGCCTGCCAGGGCCAGGAGGGGTGGGCGCCGATGATGGTCAGCTCGGGGAAGTCGGCAGCCACGTCGTCGAGCAGCATCGGGTCGCTGTAGCGCAGCTTCACCCCGCCGCCACCCCGCAGGCCGGCGCCGAGGCCGGTGGTCCCGGTGTGGACGAGGAGCGGCACCCCGAGCTCGGCGGCGGTGGCCCACAGGTCGTAGAAGCGCCGGTCGTTCATGGCGAAGCACTGGGCGCTCGGGTGCAGCTTGACGCCCCGGAGCCCGAGGTCGGTCACCGCCCGGCGCAGCTCCTGCACCGCCGCCTTGCCCTTCCAGGGGTCGACGGAGGCGAAGCCCAGGAACGCGTCGGGGTGGCGGGTCACGCACGAGGCAATGAAGTCGTTGGTCACCGGCGGGAGGCCGGAGGCGGTCTCGGCGTCCCAGGCGAGGAGCACGGCGAGCACGTCGTCGGCGCGCATCTCGTCGGCCATCTCGTCGACCGAGCGCTCGGCGATCTCGGTGCGGAAGTACCGCTCAGTGGCCTCCTTCAGGTGGCCCCACGCCGCCGTCGTCTCCTCGGTGGAGGGGTGGACGTGGATGTCGATGGCCTGGACCACGCCGGCGGCCCTAGGCGGCGTCGTCGACGCCGGCGGCCTCCCGGGCCGCGGCGCAGTGGCGGCAGAGCCGGTAGCAGCGGTTGCGGGCCTCGGGGAGCGTGTCGGGGCCGAAGCCGACGAAGGTCTCGGCCCGCATCAGCTCGTCGATCCCGCAGGCCTCGGTGGCGTGGTCGAGGTCATGGACCCGCTGGGTGCGCTTGTCGCCCACGTAGCGGTTCTCCTCGTACTGCTTCGGCCTCGACATGGCGGGCACGGTAGCGCGGAGCGGGGGGAGCACCGAAGCGCTCCCCCCGTCTGCCGCGTACTACCGGTTGTCCTGCAGCGTCGTTTGGTGTGCCCGGGGGACCACATCCGGGCCGGCGATGCAAGGGTGGTTGGCGAGGACTCGCCAGGTGGTCCGGCGGCCGAACTAGCGGCCAACCACCTCCAGGGTCCTACATGGTTTGCTCAGCTGGACCACCTCCTCTCTCTGGTGACGGAGATGGTAGCGAGTCGAAGCCGCGGCGCGATGTCACTTTCGAGGCGGGGCGCCGTCGTCGGGGGCCGGCCCGAGGGCGCCGATCGCCTCGAAGTACGCCAGCTGGGCGTCGAGCACAGCGAGGACCTGCGGGGCGGTGTAGGTGCAGTCGGCCTCCCTCGCCTGGTCGACCACGAAGGCAACGGTCTCGGAGCCGGCCACCACCACGTGCGTGCGACCGATGTCGGGGTCGTCGCCGTTGGAGGTCACCCCCCGCGATCGGAAGAACTCGAGGTTCCACCCCAGGATCCGGCGGACGTCGTCGTGGGTGAGCTCGGCCGCGACCTCGAATGGGAGGTTGGCCGCCACCCAGTCGGTGGCCTCCTCGAGGTCGAACACCGGCCGGGGTGCCTCGCCCCGGAGACGGCCCGCCTCGCGCCCGATGACCACTGCGGCGATCACGAAGACCACGGCGAGGGCGACCACGACCCAGAGCAGCACCATCGCCTGATGGTACCGAGGCCCGCGACGGGCGCCGACGAGCGGGGGTGCGCGAACGAGCCCCCGCCGGGGCGGGGGCTCGTCGTCGGTCCGCTGCGGTGAGCCGGGCTCGGCTCGGGATCAGATCCCGATGCGCTGGGCCAGCTGCTCGCGGTGGTAGGTGGGGTCGCCGAACAGCAGCTCGGACGACTTGGCCCGCTTGAAGTACAGGTGGGCCGGGTGCTCCCAGGTGAAGCCGATGCCGCCGTGGATCTGGATGTTCTCGGCGGTTGCGTGGAAGTACGCCTCGGAGCAGTAGGCCTTGGCCAGGCTGGCGACCGAGGGCAGCTCGTCGTTCATCTCCGCCGCGCACCACCCGGCGTAGTAGGCGGCCGACTTGGCCGACTCGACCTCGAGGAGCATGTCGGCGCACTTGTGCTTGATGGCCTGGAACGAGCCGATGGGCCGGCCGAACTGCACGCGGTCCTTGGCGTACTGCACCGCCATCTCGAGGCACAGCTGGGCGCCACCGACCTGCTCGGCGGCGAGGCCGACCGCGGCGAGGTCGAGCACCGTCGAGAGCACATCCCAGCCGCCACCGTCGGTGCCGATGAGGGTGGCCGGGGTGCCGTCGAAGTCGAGGCGGGCCTGCTTGCGGGTCTGGTCCATGGTGGCCAGCGGGGTGCGGGTGAGCCCGGCGGCGTCGGCGGCGACCGAGAAGAGGCTGACGCCGGCGTCGGTGCGGGCCGCCACGATGATCAGGTCGGCGACGTGGCCGTCGAGCACGAAGGTCTTGGTGCCCGAGAGGGTGTGGCCGTCGCCACCCTTGGCCGCCTGCATGGTGATGCCCTCCTCGTCCCAGCGCCCGCTCTCCTCGGTGAAGGCGAGGGTGGCGATGGTCTCGCCGGCGGCGATGCCGGGGAGGTGCTCCTTCTTGGCGGCGTCGTCGCCGGAGTGGATCAGCGCGTTGGCGGCGAGGACGACGGTGGAGAAGTACGGCGCCGCCAGCAGGCGGCGGCCCATCTCCTCGAGCACGACGATGAGCTCGACGTAGGTGTAGCCCGAGCCCCCGAACTCCTCGGGGATGTGGAGGCCCTGGAGGCCCAACTGCTCGCCCATCTGCTTCCAGACGGCGGTGTCGTAGCCTTCCTCGGTCTCCATGAGCCGACGGACCTCGGCCTCACTGGACTTGCTCTCGAGGAACGCTCGGACGGTCTTGCGGAGCTCTTCCTGCTCCTCGGAGAAGGCGAAGTTCACCTGAGGGCCCCCTGTGTGGCTCGTTGGTAGGTCTGGCGGTTGTTCACTGTTTACTAGACCGCACAGTCAAGAAGCCACCTGACCCACGGGTCAAGTCCGGAGGGGGACCCACGACATGGCCAAGAACCAGAAGAACACCGGCGCCGGGGGCGGCGGGGGCGCCACCCTGCACTACGAGGACGGCCAGGCCGAGGTGCACAAGGTGGTGGTCGGGCCCTTCGAGAACAACGTCTTCGTCCTGCGCTGCAAGGCCACCGGCGACGCCGTGCTCCTCGACGCCGCCAACGAGCACGAGCTCCTGCTCGAGCTCTGCCGCGACCTCGGCGTGCGCTCCGTGCTCGAGACCCATGGCCACTGGGACCACATCCAGGCCGTGCCGGCGGTCCGCGAGGCGGGCTACCGGGTAGCCGTCACCGCCGACGACGCCGGGATGCTCCCGTCGTACGACGACATCCTCGAGGACGACTCGGTGGTGGAGGTCGGCCGGCTCCGGCTCCACACCATCCACACGCCGGGCCACACACCCGGCTCGATGTGCTTCCGGCTCGAGGGCTCACCCCTCCTCTTCAGCGGCGACACGCTCTTCCCGGGCGGGCCCGGCAACACCGAGAAGGACCCGGCCCGCTTCGCCACGATCATCGAGCAGATCGACCGGAGGCTCTTCACCCTCCCGCCCGAGACGCTCGTGCTCCCCGGCCATGGCGACGACACCACCATCGGGACCGAGCGCCCCCACCTCCAGGAGTGGGTCGACCGGGGCTGGTAGCCCCGCCGCGGCCGGCGGGGCAGGATGGCACCCATGGCCGATGCCACCTCCCCCGTCGCCTCCCAGGCCAAGCTGCTCGCCGGCTACCGCGCCCTCGCCGGGCTCTTCGCCGTCCTGGTGCTGGTCCAGGCCTGGATGGCCGGGCGCTCCGATGTGCTCTTCGGCGACATCGACATCGTCCTCCACGGCGTGGTGGGCAACGTCTCGTACCTCGTCGCCGTCGGTGCCCTCGTGGTGGCCATCGTCGCCCGCGCCGACAAGGTGGCCATCGGGGTGTCGGCAGTGCTCGTGGTGGCGGTGACCGCGCAGATCGGCCTCGGCTACACCGGGCGCACCACCCTCGCAGCTGCCGCCTGGCACATCCCCCTCGGCGTCGCCATCTTCGGCCTCGCGGTCTTCCAGCTGTCGCAGGCGCTCTCGCTGGGTCGCGGCAGCGCCCGCTGAGCAGCTTGCGTGCTTCGAGAGGCGAGTGGGGCCTGTCACCGAGGTGGTCCCCTCCCACCGCCTCCGCAAGCTCCGGCGGCGGGTCCCTCCCCTCGGTGCCACCCACTCGCCTGTGGGCGACAGCTGGCTCTGCGGGCGACGCCGCTGGCGCGTGTCTCGCTGCTCTCTCCATTTGGGGGCGGCGGGTCCCTCCCCTCGGTGCCACCCACTCGCCTGTGGGCGGCGACTGGCTCTGCGGGCGACGCCGCTGGCGCGCGTCTCGCTGCTCTCTCCTTTTGCGGAGTCAGTCTCGGCGGCCTTGCATGTTGGCGTTCTTGGCTGCTTTGGCCACGAGGTCGGGGATGATGCCGCCGAGCTCGGCGACGTCCCAGCGGTCGGCCTTGTCGGCGGTGGGTCCGGCGGCCCAGCCCTCGGCGACGCTGATGCGGCCGCCGACGACGTTGAACACCCGGCCCGTGATCTCCGCCGACTCCGTGGAGCCGAGCCAGACGACCAACGGCGAGATGTTCTCGGGGGCCATGGCGTCGAACTCCTCCGGCTTGCGCTCGGCAGCCCGGGCGCCCATCCCGAGGTTCTCGGTCATGCGGGTGAGGGCCGCCGGTGCGATGGCGTTGACGGTGACGCCGTAGCGGCCGAGCTCCATGGCGGTGATCACGCTGAAGCTGGCGATGCCGGCCTTGGCGGCGCCGTAGTTGGCCTGGCCCACGTTGCCGTAGATGCCCGAGGGCGAGGTGGTGTTGATGACGCGGGCGTCGTTGGTCTCGCCGGCCTTGGAGCGCTCCCGCCAGTAGGCGGCCGCCCACTTGGTGGGGGCGAAGGTGCCCCGGAGGTGGACCTTGATCACGGCGTCCCACTCATCGATCGTCATGTTGACGAGCATGCGGTCGCGCAGGATCCCGGCGTTGTTCACGAGCACGTCGAGGCCGCCGAAGGACTCGATGGCGGTGTTGATGAGGCGCTGGGCGCCCTCCCAGTCGGAGACGTCGTCACCGTTGGCCACGGCCTCGCCACCCATGCCGCGGATCTCCTCGACCACCTCGCCGGCGGGGCCCGTGGAGCCGCCGCTGCCGTCGACCTCGGCACCGAGGTCGTTGACGACCACCGTGGCGCCCTGGCGGGCGTACTCCAGGGCGTGGCAGCGGCCGATCCCGCGCCCGGCCCCCGTGATCACGACGATCCGACCCTCACACACTCCGGCCATCCCGGCCCCCTCTTCGCGCTCGTAGGACTTCTCCTGGACTGTGCCGAGCATCCTGCCACGCGCAGCACCGGCGTCGAGACGCCAGTCGCGGGCCTATGGTCGGAGCATGCGCATGCGAACCCTCGGCACCACCGGCATCAAGGTCAGCCCCTACTGCCTCGGAGCGATGATGTTCGGGGTCTGGGGCGAGCGCGACCACGACGAGTCGATCCGCGTCATCCACGCCGCCCTCGACGGCGGCATCAACTTCATCGACACTGCCGACGTCTACTCCGGCGGAGAGTCCGAGGAGATCGTGGGCAAGGCGCTCGAGGGCCGCCGCGACGACGTGGTGCTGGCGACCAAGTTCCACGGCGCCATGGGCGAGGACCCCAACCGCCGCGGGAACTCCCGACGCTGGATCATCGCCGAGGTCGAGCACAGCCTGCGACGGCTGCGGACCGACTGGATCGACCTGTACCAGGTGCACCGCCCCGACCCCGCCACCGACATCGACGAGACCCTCGGGGCGCTCAGCGACCTCGTCCACCAGGGCAAGGTCCGCGCCATCGGCTCCTCCACCTTCCCTGCGGAGGAGATCGTGGAGGCGCAGTGGGTGGCCGAGCGACGGGGCCGCGAGCGCTTCGTGTGCGAGCAGCCGCCGTACTCGATCTTCGCCCGCGGCATCGAGCGGTCGGTCCTGCCCACGTGCGAGCGCTTCGGCATGGGCGTCATCCCCTGGAGCCCCCTCGGCGGCGGCTGGCTCACGGGCAAGTACCGCAAGGGCCACGACATCGACCTCTCGAAGGGCCGGGCCGGGCGGATGCCCCAGCGCTTCGACCCCGCCCTGCCGGGCAACGCCCGCAAGCTCGACCTGGTCGAGGACCTCATCGGGGTGGCGGAGGATGCGGGCTGCTCGCTCACCCACCTGGCCATGGCGTTCGTCGTGGCCCACCCGGCGGTGTCGGCGGCCATCATCGGCCCTCGCACGATGGACCAGCTCGTCGACCTGCTGGCGGGCGCCGCTGTCACCATCGACGACGCCACCCTCGACCGCATCGACGAGATCGTCGCGCCCGGCACCAACGTCCATGTCGACGACGCCGGCTGGCAGCCGCCCGCCCTGGCCCAGTCCTGGCGCCGCCGCCGACCCTCCCCCACCAGGGGCGCCTGACCCGCGGTCAGGCTCAGGCGGTGCCGGCCTCGCGGGCCTTGCGGGCGACGATGAAGGAGCGGACGCTCATCCCCAGGTACAGCGCCAGCACGAAGGCCATGGCCGACTGGACGCCGACCGCCCACGGCCGGTCGAGGTCGTCGCCGCGGAGCAGCTCCGGCAGCGAGAAGAGCCCCATGACGCTGCCGAGGAAGCCGATCAGCGCCACGAGGGCGGCGATGTGCATGGTGAGGGCGCGCCGGTCCTCGCTCTGGCCCACCGCCCCGAGGGCGGCCAGGACCACGCCCACGACCGCGGGGATGAGCGCGGTCGGGCTCTCGGCGCCCGAGCCCACGTAGCCCACGATGCCGAGCACCACGAGCACCGCTCCAAAGATCATCGTCGTCCGTGCCATCCCCTCACGATAGGCATCGCCTCGGCCGAAGGCCGAGTCCGCACACCGGCAGCGAGCGGGTGGCGTCGATGGGGGGACCCGCCCGGAGCTTGCGGAGGGCGGGAGGACCCGTCGGCGACAGGACCCGTGAGCCCATAGGGGACGTCTCGCCGCAGGCTGGACCCGTGAGCCCAGAGGACGTCTCGCCGCCCGCTAGCTGCGGAGCAGGGCGGCCGGTGGGGGTCCCACTCGGCCCAGCGGCGCGTCGCGGAGGGCGAAGAGCCGGCCCCGCAGGTCCCAGTAGAGGGTCTTGCGACCGCCCAGCACGCCCCGCACGGTGAACAGGACGGCGATCAGGTACAGGAACGCGGCGTGGCGCACGCCGAAGTGCTCCCGCAGCAGGAGCAGGGTGTTGCGCAGCATCAGGTACTCGGGCACCCCGGTCTCCGACGACATGGTGGGGTTGCGCACGATGGCCCCCCACACGATCCCGACCTCCCACCCGGCCTCGCGGGCGCGCATCCCGAGGTCGGCCTCCTCGCAGTAGGCGAAGTAGCGCTCGTCGAACAGGCCGACCTCCTCGAGGCAGGCCCGGCGGGCGAGCAGCATGGTCCCGTGGGGGTGGCCGGCGTCCTCCCAGCCCGGCCGGCGATCCGTCGCCACCAGGATCCCCCCGAGGTAGGGGTCGACGACGGGCCGGGCCTTGGGCTCGTGGTGGTCGCCGTACTCGGCGCAGGCGAGGCCGGCGCGCGGACGCGCCTCGGCCGCCTTGACGAGCGTGGCCACGCACCCGGGCTCGGGGGTGGCGTCGTGAGGGCAGACCAGCACCCACTCCCCCGCCGACGGGCCCTCGTCGAGCCAGCGGCGGACGCCGGCGTTGGCGCCGGGACCGAAGCCGGCGTTGGCGCCGAGGTCGATCACCTCGGCGGCCGGGAGCCCGGCCACCACGGCGGCAAGCGCCTCGGGACCCGAGCCGTTGTCGACCACGATGAGGCGGTCGACGCCCTCCTCGAGCAGCAGGCGGCCCGTGCGCACGCAGGCCTCGGGTTGGCGCCGGTGGACGATCACGGCGGTGAGCGTCTCGGCGGTGATCACCATCGCCGACCCGCGCCGCTCACAGCCTGCCCGCCTCGTGGGCGGCGGTCTCGGCCGCGTCGATCTGCTCCTCGATGATGCTGAGCCCACCGTCCCAGAACTCCGGGTCGGCGAGGTCGCACCCGACGATGCGGCCGAGGTCCTCGGGCGCCATCGAGCCGCCGGCCGAGAGGAGGTGGAGGTAGCGGGGCACGAAGTCGCCGCCCTGCTCCGTGTAGCGACGGTAGACCGAGAGGGCGAGGAGCTGGCCGTAGGCGTAGGCGTAGACGTAGCCCGGCACCGCGATGAAGTGGGGCACGTACGACCACCACGTGCGGTAGCCCTCGCTGATCTCGACGGTGTCGCCGAGCATCTCCTCCTGCGACTCGGCCCACAGCTCACCGAAGCGTTCCACCGACAGCTCGCCCTCGGTCCGGCGCGCGGTGTGGGCGGCGTGCTCGAAGCGGTTCATCGCCGTCTGGCGGAACACCGTGGCGATGCCGCCCTCGATGTTCTCCGCCAGCAGGGCGAGGCGGGCGTCGGGCGTCTCGCAGGACTCGAGCAGGCGGCCGAAGGTGACCGTCTCGCCGAACACCGAGGCGGTCTCGGCGAGGGTGAGCGGCGTCGACTGGTGGAACGGACCCTGGTCCCGCGCCATCCAGGCGTGCAGGCCGTGGCCCAGCTCGTGGGCGAGGGTGAGCACATCGTTGCGGGTGGCGGTGTAGTTCAGGAACACGTAGGGGTGCACCGACGGCACGGTGTAGGAGCAGAAGGCCCCGGGCCGCTTGCCGCGGCGGGGCGGCGCGTCGATCCAGCCCTCGTCGAAGAACCGCCGGGCAACGTCGGCCATCTCGGGGGAGAACGAGGCGTAGCTGTCGAGCACGATCGAGCGGGCCTCGTCCCAGCCCACGTGGCCATCGTCGGTGGCGAGGCTGGCCATGCGGTCGTGATCGGCCAGGCGCTCGACGCCGAGGACCCGGGCCTTGAGGGCGTACCACCGCTTCGGGAGGTCGTAGCGGCCCCGGACCGCCGCCACGAGGGCCTCGACGGACTCGTCGGAGGCCTCGTTGGCGATGTTGCGGCTCGAGACCCACGTCGGCAGCCCCCTGAGCCGGTCGTCGACGGCCTTGTCGTGGAGCAGCGTGTTGTAGATGAACGCCCGCGTGCGCAGTCCCGGGGCGAGGGCGGCCGTGACGGCCTCGGCAGCCCGGCGCCGCACCTCCCCGTCGTTCGACAGGAGGCGGGACAGCGCTTCGCCGAGGGTGGCCGACTGCCCGTCGAGGTCGACCTCGATGGCCGACGTGAGCTCCTCGAACAGGCGTGACCACGCCGACGACCCCGTGACCGACTTCTCCGAGAGCACCCGCTCCTCGGGCTCGGTCAGGAGGTACGGGCGGGTGGCCCGCACGCGCTCAAGGTGGTGACGGAAGGCCTCGATGCCCTCGGTGTCGAGCAGCTCGGCGACAGCCTCGTCGGGCAGGGCCGCCCACTCGAGGTCGAAGAACAGCAGCTCCGTCTGGATGGCGTTGACCCGCTCGGTGACCCGCTGCTGCAGGGCCCCCAGGGCAGGCTCCGCGGTGTCGACGGCGTAGCGGAGCGAGGCGTAGGACGCGGCCCGTCCAGCCACCTCGTGGAGCGCCGCCGTCGCCGTCATGTGGGCCACGAGTGAGGGCCCGTCGAGCTCGGCCACCCGTCCCCGGAGGGCGGCGAGCTCCTGGGCCCGCTGGTCGGCGTCGTCGAGCAGGGCGTCGACGGCCTGCTCGGGCGGGCCGTCGACCCCCTCGAGGAGGTCGGTCAGGTCCCAGGCGACATCGGAGGCTTCGGTGACAAGGGTGGGCGAGCTCATGGGCGGGACTCTACGGGGCCCTCGCTGCCGGGGCCCGGTCCTGGCCTCGCCTGCGCTCAGTCGACTCGCAGGTGCCCTCGCAGTGCCCCCTCGGGATGCGCCACGGTGCGCAGGTGGAGGGAGAAGGCGGCCGGCGTGGCCGCCACCTTGGTCAGGAGGGCGCTCGGAGCGGTGACGCACCGGTCGACCGAGCCGCCGGCCGGCGGCTGCAGGTTCAGCACCACGCCACCGACGACGCCCACCTTGCCCTCGAAGAGGTGGGCGGAGGTGACCTCGTCGACACCGTCGACGTCGATGCGGTAGCAGAGCTCCCCCCGGGTGGGTTGCAGGGTGACGACCGCCGCCCCCGAGCCCGTCGGGTGGCCCTGGCCGCCGACCACGGCGGCGCCGGTGAGCTCGACGTCGAACTGCCCGGCCGGGCGGTTGGCCGACAGCGACGCCATCCCCCGGCCGTCGCCGGCAGCGACGTCACCGCCGTCCGCCTGCCCGCACCCGGCCGCCGCGAGGGCGATGGACACGAGGAGGAGGAGTGCCCGGCGCACCGCCGCACCCTACGTGGTCGCGAGCGCAGCCGCGGACCGGGGAAGACCGACCCATTAGCACTACCGCCATAGGGATAATGCGCGAGGTGGCGGTTACACTCAACGCCATGCCCGAGCCCCTCTTCGTGATCGACGACCTCCACGTCAGCGTGGCGGACGAGAGCGGGGACGGCCGGGTCGAGCTGCTCCGAGGCGTCGACCTCACGGTGCAGCCCGGCGAGATCCACGCGCTCATGGGCCCCAACGGCTCGGGGAAGTCCACCCTGGCCAACGCCCTGCTCGGGAACCCCGACTACACCGTCACCAGCGGCCGCCTTCGCTACAAGGGCGAGGACATCACCGAGTGGGACACCGACGTGCGGGCCAAGGCGGGCATCTTCCTCGCCTTCCAGTACCCCCAGGAGATCTCGGGCGTCCCGGTGCGCTCGTTCCTCCAGCAGGCGCTCGCCGCCCGCAAGGGCATCGACGACCTCTCGGCGCTCGAGACCCGTCTGGCGGTCATGGAGTGGATGGGACGCCTCGACATGGACCCGTCGTTCGCCGACCGCTACCTCAACGAGGGCTTCTCCGGCGGGGAGAAGAAGCGCAACGAGATCCTCCAGATGGCGATCCTCGAGCCCGACCTCGCCATCCTCGACGAGACCGACTCCGGACTCGACATCGACGCCCTCCGGGTGGTCGCCCGCGGGGTGCGCGAGGTCAAGGCGGACCGGCCCGGCATGGGCGTCATCCTGATCACCCACTACCAGCGCATCCTCGAGGAGCTCGAGCCCGACGTCGTGCACGTCCTGATCGATGGCCGCATCGTCGAGAGCGGTGGGGCCGAGCTGGCCCACAAGCTCGAGGCCCAGGGCTACGACGCCTGGCGGGGCCAGTGACCACCTCCACCGCGCTCAGCGCCCCGGCCACGCTCGACGTCGCCGCCATCCGGCGCGACTTCCCCATCTACGAGCACCACGCTCGGCTCGGCGCGCCGTTCGTCTTCCTCGACTCCGCTGCCTCGTCCCAGAAGCCCCGCGCCGTGCTCGAGGCCATGGACGACTACTACGGCACCACCCACGCCAACGTGCACCGGGGCGTCTACGCCATCGCCGAGGAGGCCACTGCCCGCTACGAGGGTTCCCGCCGGCGCATCGCCCGCTTCATCGGCGCCGCCAGCGACCGCGAGGTCATCTTCGCCAAGAACGTCACCGAGGCGCTCAACTTGGTGGTGCAGTCCTGGGGGCGAGCCAACCTGCGTCGAGGCGATGCCGTCCTCCTCACCGAGATGGAGCACCACGCCATGTTGGTGCCGTGGCTCATGCTCGCTGAGGAGCTCGGCCTCGAGCTGCGCCACCTCGGCACCACCGACGACGGCCACCTCGACCTGAGTGACCTCGACCGCAAGCTCGACGGCGTGAAGATGCTCGGCGTCACCGCCATGAGCAACGTCCTCGGCACGATCAACCCCATCCGCTCGCTGGCCGACGCGGCCCACGACGCCGGCGCCCTCGTGCTCGTCGACGGCGCCCAGCACGTGCCCCACCTCCGCACCGACGTTGCCGCCCTCGGTGCCGACTTCTTCGCCTTCACCGGCCACAAGGTGCTCGGGCCCACCGGCATCGGGGTGCTGTGGGGGCGCGAGGAGCTCCTCGACGCCATGCCACCCTTCCTCGGTGGTGGCGACATGATCAGCGACGTCCGCCTCGACGGGTTCACGCCCAACGAGCTGCCCTGGAAGTTCGAGGCCGGCACCCCGCCCATCGCCGAGGCCATCGGCCTCGGCGTCGCCCTCGACGAGCTCGAGCGCTACGGCCTCGACGCCGTGCGGGCCCACGAGGTCGACGTCACCGGCTACGCCATCCGCACCCTCACCGAGCGCTTCGGCGAACGGTTCACGGTCCACGGCCCGCTCGACGCCAACGAGCGCGGCGGGGTCCTGTCCTTCGCCTTCGCCGACATCCACCCCCACGACATCTCGCAGGTGCTCGACCAGAGCGGGGTCTGCGTGCGGGCCGGGCACCACTGCGCCAAGCCCCTGATGCGACGCCTCGGCGTGGGTGCCACCGCCCGGGCCTCGTTCTACGTGTACAACAACACCGACGACGTCGACGCCCTCGCCGACGCCCTCGACGCGTGCTCCGACCTGTTCTGCCTGTAGGAGAGCTGAGAACCATGCCCGGCCTCGAAGACCTCTATCGCGAGATCATCCTCGACCACTACCGCAACCCCCGGAACCGGGGCGAGCTGCCCACACCACCCGCGCACCGCAGCGAGGGCTTCAACCCGCTCTGCGGCGACGAGATCGTCGTGTACCTCGAGGTCGACCCCGAGGGCCGGATCAGCGACCTCAAGATCGGCGGCCAGGGCTGCTCCATCAGCCAGTCGTCGGCGTCCATGATGAGCTCGGCGGTGAAGGGACGCACCGTCGAGGAAGCCCGCGCGGTGACCCGGGCGTTCAAGGCCCTGATGTCGATCCACGAGCACAGCCTCGACGGCGACGACGGCGACGGCACGGGCACCGATGCCCCCACGCCCGACCCCGAGGTCACCCTCGGCGACCTCGAGGCGCTCCAAGGCGTGGTCAAGTTCCCCGTGCGCATCAAGTGCGCCACCCTCTCCTGGAACACCCTCTCCCAGGCGCTCGACGAGGTCGCCGCCGCCAGCAGCTGACGGCCCCGGTCAGGCCAGAGGGTCGGCGAAGGGATCCTCGTCGGGGCGGGGCGCCGCCGGGGCGAAGGGGGTGGTCTCGGTGGCGACCCCCTCCTCCTCGACGAACCCGGCGTAGCCGCTCTCCTCGAGCTCGTCGGCCAGCTCCGGGCCGCCGCTGGCGACGATGCGACCCTGCGACAGCACGTGGACCCGGTCGGCCCGCAGCTCGGTGAGCAGGCGGCGGTAGTGGGTGATGGCGAGGACGCCGAGCCCCCGCTCCTTGGTGTGGACCTCCACGACCTGGCTCACCATGCGCAGGGCGTCGACGTCGAGGCCGGAGTCGATCTCGTCGAGGATGGCGATCTTGGGCTCGAGCACCCCGAGCTGCAGGGTCTCGTTGCGCTTCTTCTCGCCACCAGAGAGGTCGACGTTGACCGGGCGCGACAGGAAGCGCTCGTCGAAGCCGATGCGCTCGGCCTCGGTCCGCATCCGCGCCGCGACGTCGGACCCGCCCCGCCCCATGGCGGAGAGCGCCTCGGTGAGCATGGCCTCGACCGAAACCCCGGGGACCTCGGTGGGGTACTGCATGGCGAGGTACAGCCCGGCCGCAGCTCGCTCCCAGGGGGCGAGGGCGAGCAGGTCGACGCCGTCGAGGCTCACCGACCCGCCGAGCACCTCGTAGCCCGGGCGGCCCATCACCACGTGGGAGAGGGTGGACTTACCGGAGCCGTTGGGGCCCATCACCGCGTGCACCTCACCGCTGCGCACGGTGAGGTCGACCCCGCGCAGGATCTCCATGCCGCCGACGCTGGCACGCAGGCCCTCGATCACCAGCTCGGACATCAGCTGACCACCACCTTCACGTCGTCACCATCGACGACCACGTCGTAGACCGGCACGGGCTTCGTGGCCGGCAGGGTGTCGGGCTCCCCAGTCCGCAGGTCGAACGAGCTGCCGTGCTTCGAGCACTCGATGTGACAGGTGTCGGGATCGATCTCGCCCTCGCTCAGCGAGACGTCGGCGTGGCTGCAGCGGTCGCCGATGGCGTAGACGTCGTCGCCGAGGCGGACCACGGCGACGGCCCGGTCGCCTATCTCGAAGCGGGTGGCGACGCCGTCCTTCAGGTCGGTCAGGCGGCACACGATCTCCTCACGCGCCATGGGTCACCAACTCCCTGCGGCTGAGCTTGGCGGCGATCTCCTGGCGCAGCAGGTCGACCGCACCGGGCAGGGGGATGCCGACGAGGACCTCCTCGAAGAACCCGAGCACGATGAGGCGCTCGGCCGGCTCGGGGGGCACGCCGCGGCTCTCGAGGTAGAAGCGCTGCTCCTCGTCGACCGGGCCGACGGCCGAGGCGTGGGAGCACTGGACGTCGTTGTTCTCGATCTCGAGGTTGGGCACCGACTCCGCCCACGACCCCTCGGAGAGCTTCACGTTGCGGTTCGTCTGGAAGGCCCTGACCCCCGCCGCCTGCTTCCCGATGTGGATCAACCCGGTGTAGACCGACCGGGAGGTGCCCTGCACCGCCCCCTTGAAGAGGAGGTTGCTGGTGGTGGCGGGCGCCACGTGGTCCTGCATGGTGCGGAAGTCGTGCATCTGGCTGCCTTCGCCGAAGTACACCGCCATCAGCTCGCCGGTGCAGCCCTTGCCGTCCATGGTCGAGTCGATGGCGAGGCGGGCGTAGTCGCCGCCGAGGGAGACAACGGTGGATCGCAGCGTGGCGTCGCGTCCGGCCCTGCTGGACTGCCGGCCGAGCTGCCACACCCGGGGTCCGAGGCGCTGGGCGTTGGTGTAGCGGAGGCGGGCCGCCGGGCCGGCGTCGAGCTCGACGACGGGCACGGTGAGGGCGGCCACGTCAGTCGACCCCTGGTGGTCGTAGACCGAGACCTCGGTGTCGGCACCGGCCTGGACCACGACGCGGGGGAAGGTGGCCACGCCGTCGGCGTCGAGCCACTGGGCGATGACGATGGGCGCACGCACGACCATCCCGTCCGGCACCCGGACGAGGACTGGGTCGGCGCAGAACGCGTCGTTGAGCAGGTCGAGCATGCCGCTGGCGTCGCCGGTGGTCTGGCCGAGGGCGGTGCCGTCGGCGTCGAGCTCGATGAGACGACCCACCACCAGGCCCTTGGCGGCCAAGGCGTCGTCGACCTCGACGTGGGTCACGTGGCCGTTGCGGACGACCACCAGCGCGGCGCGCTCGCCGACGGCGTCGAGCACCGGCAGCAGGTCGTCGGGCACCCCCGCCGGCTGCTGGTCGAGCCCGACGGCCGGGAGCCAGGCGTCGAGGTCGAGCTCGCCGATCCGGCTGTAGCGCCACTCCTCCTGCTCGGTGGTGGGCAGCTCGGCGGCGCCCGCCCGCTCGACGGCGGCGGCCCGTCGGGCCTGCAACCAGTCGGGTCCACCCAGCCGGGCGGCGGCAGCGGCGGTGAAGGTGCGCAGCGTTCTGGCCTCTCTCGCGACGGTGGGGGCCAGACCGGCCCCCGTCGTTGCAGGCTACTGCCGGTTGCCCCGCGCTCCCACATGGGCCGGACCACCCGGTGCGCGCCTCGTCCGCACCGTCACCAGCTGAGCGCCAAGCGCGCCGGGCCCCGGATCGTGGTGGTCGCCTTCCACTCGACCTCGTCCTCGGCGAGTGCCAGGTGGGGGAAGCGGCGGACCAGCGCCCCGATCGCCTCCTGTCCCTCGATCCGGGCGAGGGGCGCGCCCAGGCACAGGTGGATCCCGCCTCCGAAGGACAGGTGGCGGTTGTCGGTCCGGGTGATGTCGAGGCGATCGGGCTGGTCGAACACGTCGGGGTCGCGGTTGGCGCCGGCGAGCAGCACCACCAGCTCGGTACCCTTCTCGACCGTCGACCCGGCCAGCTCGAGCTCCTCGGTGGCGGTGCGGGCCGTCAGCTGCACGGGGGGTCCGAACCGGAGCAGCTCCTCGACGCACGAGCCGATGAGCGACGGGTCGTCCTGCAGGCGGGCGAGCTCGCCGGGGTGACGCAGCAGGTTGAGGATCCCGCCGGAGATGAGGTTCACGGTGGTCTCGTGCCCGGCGGCGAAGAGGAGGATCGTGGTGTCGAGCAGCTCGTCGTGGGTGAGGCGCTCACCCTCGTCCTCCGCGGCGATCAGGGCGCTGAGCAGGTCGTCGCCCGGCGCCCGCCGGCGTTGCACGACGAGGTCGTCGAAGTAGGCGCGCATGGCGCGCATGCCCTCGGCCGCCGGGAAGATGGCGGCGATGTCGTCGGAGGGGTCGAGCGCCGTCACCAACGCGGAGGTCCACCCCCGCAGCAGCTGGTGGTCAGCCGCCGGCACCCCCAGCATCTCGCTGATGACCGTCACCGGCAACGGGAACGCCAGCGCCTCCACCAGGTCGGCCCCGCCCTCGGGGGCCACGTCGTCGAGCAGACGATCGACGGTGGCGGCGATGCGGGGGCGCATGGCCTCCACCGCCCGGGGGGTGAAGGCGGTGCTGACCAGGCGTCGGAGCCTGGTGTGGTCGGGCGGGTCGGCGAAGAGCATCAGGCGGGCGGACAGCTCCACGAGGTCGCTCAGGCCGACCTGCCCGGCGAGCTCGACCGCCTGGTCGTAGCCGGCTTGATGGCGGTTGTTGCTGCTGAGGCGGGCGTCGCGCAGGACGGCGAAGGCGTCGGCGTGGCGGGTGACGACGATCCCGCCGTAGGTCGTGGGCACGAGCCGGCCCTGTTCGGCCAGGCGGGCGTAGGCCGGGTACGGGTCCTCCCGGACCGCGGGCTCCCGCAGCAGCTCGGCCATGGGCACGGTCTGGGTGTCCGACATGCACCGATGGTCCATCGCCGCCGGGCTCAGCGCAACGTGAACGACGTCACACGGCGGCTGGCCTCAGGAGCGGCGGCGGGGGATGAACCGACGCCAGCCGGTGGCCCGGCGACGCTCGGCGTCAAGCTGCTCGAGCACGTCGGGGGCGGCGGCGTTGACGACGCTCTTGGCCTCGCGCAGCAGGGCGGCGATGTCCTCGCCCTCGGGCTCGTCGGGGGTGGGCGGCGAGACCATGGTGCCGTAGCTCCACGCCACGTCGGAGAGGCGCCGGGAGAACTCGGGGCACTCGTCGGGGCAGCGCCACGGGGCCTCGGGCGCCAGGTTGAGGTCGCACTTGCGCACCGTGTCGCCGTTGGCGTACGTCCTGCTCTCGTAGTGCTTGCACTCCGTCCGCATCGGCATGGGGACCAGTGTGCCAACACGGGAGTCGTCCGCGGGGGCGGCCCGGGCGCGGCACGACCGCTCTGAGGGGCGGTCGCGGACCGTGCGCCGGGTCGGAGGCGGCGCTCAGCCGACCGAGCCCTCCATCTGCAGCTCGATCAGGCGGCTCCACTCGACGGCGTACTCCATGGGCAGCGTCCGGGTGACCGGCTCGATGAAGCCGTTGACGATCATGCCCATGGCCTGCTCCTGGGAGAGGCCACGGCTCATCAGGTAGAAGAGCTGCTCGTCGCCCACCTTGGACACGGTGGCCTCGTGGCCGACCACGGCATCCCGGGCGTGGACCTCCATGTAGGGGTACGTGTCGGAGATGCTGTCCTCGTCGAGGATGAGCGCGTCGCACTGCACGTAGCTCTTGCAGCCGTAGGCGTCGTCGTCGACGTGGACCAGGCCGCGGTAGCTGGTGCGGCCGCCGTCCTTGGAGATCGACTTGGAGATGATCCGGCTGGTGGTCTCCGGGGCGGCGTGGGTCATCTTGGCCCCGGCGTCCTGGTGCTGGCCCTCGCCGGCGTAGGCGACCGACAGGACCTCACCCGAGGCCTTCGGGCCCACCATCACCACGGCGGGGTACTTCATGGTGAGGCGGCTGCCGATGTTGCCGTCGATCCACTCCATGTGCCCCTCGGCCTCGACCCGGGCCCGCTTGGTGACCAGGTTGAAGACGTTGTTCGACCAGTTCTGGATGGTGGTGTAGGTGACCCGAGCCGACGGCTTGACGACGATCTCGACCACAGCGGAGTGCAGCGAGTCGGTCGTGTACACCGGCGCCGAGCAGCCCTCGATGTAGTGCACCGAGGAGCCCTCGTCGGCGATGATCAGCGTCCGCTCGAACTGGCCCATGTTCTCGGCGTTGATGCGGAAGTAGGCCTGCAGCGGCATCTCGACGTGGACGCCCGGCGGCACGTAGATGAACGACCCACCCGACCACACCGCGCTGTTGAGGGCCGAGAACTTGTTGTCGTTGGCCGGGATGATCTTGCCGAAGTAGGCACGGACGACCTCCGGGTGCTCCCGCAGCGCGGTGTCCATGTCGGTGAAGATGACGCCCTGGGCCTCGAGGTCGTCGCGGTTCTTGTGGTACACGACCTCGGACTCGTACTGGGCGGTGACGCCGGCGAGGTACTTGCGCTCGGCCTCGGGGATGCCCAGCTTCTCGTAGGTGTTCTTGACCGACTCGGGCAGGTCGTCCCAGGCGTCGACCTGCTTGTTGGTGGGCTTGATGTAGTAGTAGATGTCGTCGAGGTAGATCTCCGACATGTCGCCGCCCCAGGCGGGCATGGGCCGGCGCTCGAAGTGAGCCAGGGCCTTCATGCGCATCTTGCGCATCCAGTCGGGCTCGCCCTTCATCCACGACATCTCGTTGATGATGTCGGCGCTGAGGCCCTTCTTGGGCTTGAAGACGTACTCCTCGGCGTCGCTCCAGCCGAGCTTGTACTTGCCGAGATCGAGATCCGTGACTGCCATGGTGGTCCTCTGCGTCGCGTGCGGACGTTCCGTCGGGATTTCCCCTACGGCCATGGTAACAATTCCGCCCGCCGATCCCATCCTCCGGGGGCATCCTGCGTCTGGGCGGTGGTCGCTCCAACGGCCAGGATCACCGCCCAGACCCGACGTTGGGGCAGGTCAGCCGCCCTGGCCCTGGGGGGTGAGGCCACCCGACCAGGTGGCGAAGAGGGCGGCGTAGCGGCCGTTGCGGGCCACGAGCTCGTCGTGGGTGCCCAGCTCGACAAGGGTGCCCTCGGCCACCACGCCCACCCGGTCGGCCCGCTCGGCGGTGGTGAGGCGGTGGGCGATGACCACCACGCTGCGACCGACCATCAGGCGCTCGAGGGCCTCCTCCACCAGCTTCTCGGTGCCGGGGTCGAGGCTCGAGGTGGCCTCGTCGAGCACCAGCAGGGCGGGGTCGACCACGGCGGCGCGGGCCAGCGAGACCAGCTGCTTCTCGCCGGCGGAGAGCCGTGAGCCGCGCTCGCGCACCTCGGTGAGCAGGCCGTCGGGGAGGGCTTCGAAGCGACCACGGATGCCGATGGCGTCGAGAGCGGCGTGCACCTCGTCGTCGGTGGCCTCGATGCGGGCGATGCGGATGTTCTCGAGGATGGTCCCGTTGAAGAGGAACCCCTCCTGGGGGACCACCACGATGCGCCGGCGGAGGGAGCGCTGGGTGGCGTGGCGGAGGTCGACGCCCCCGAAGGTGATGGTGCCGGAGGTGGGGTCGTAGAGGCGGGCGATCAGCTTGGCCAGGGTGGACTTCCCGGCCCCGGTGGGACCCACGAGGGCGAGGCGCTCGCCGTGGGTGATGGTGAGGTCGACGCCCTCGAGCACGGGAGACTCACTGGTGGCGTAGCCGAAGGTGATGTCGCGGACCTCGATGTCGCCGCGCTCGGGCAGGTCGACCGCGCCCCGGTGCTCGGGGACGTCGACGGGGGTGTCGAGGACCTCGAAGAGCTTCTTGAGGCCGGCGCCGGCTGACTGGATCTGGTTGAACAGCTGGCTGAGCTGCTGCACCGGCTCGAACAGGTTCGAGAGGGTGAGCACGAAGAACACGACCGTGCCGATGCTCTCCATGTCGCGCACGACCATCCAGCCACCGATGCCCGTGACCAGCGCCGTCGTGCCGAACCCGGCCATCTCGATCACCGGCAGATACCAGGCCGAGATCTTCACCGAGTCCATGTGGGAGTCGTAGAGCGACTGGTTGTGCTCGGCGAAGCGGTCGGTCTGGACGCCCTCCCGACGGAAGGCCTGGATGACGCGGACCCCGGAGATGCCCTCCTGCAGGCTCGAGAGGGTGCCGCCGATGCGGTCGCGCACCGTCAGGTAGGCGCGGTTGGAGTCGCGCTGGAACTTGACGCTGGCGAGGAGCACGAAGGGCAGGGCCACCACGCAGAGCAGCAGGAGCTGCCAGGAGACGATGGCGAGGATGACGAACGAGATCAGCAGCAGGAGCCCGTTCGAGACGAACATGAGCAGGCCCATCTGGACCAGCTCCTGCAGGGCATCGACGTCGCTCGTCATGCGGGACACGATCACGCCCGACTTCTCGCGGTCGTAGAACGGCATCGACAGGCGCTGGAGGTGGTCGAAGACCCGGACGCGCAGGTCGCGCAGGAAGGTCTCGCCCACCCGGCTGATGAGCAGCACCTGGGCCCGGTAGACCACGTAGGAGACGATCGCCACCACCACGTAGAGGCCGACGGCGAGGTTGAGCGCCCCCACGTCGCGGGGCGTGATCCCGTGGTCGATGCCGTAGCGGACCAGGTAGGGGCCGGCCAGGACGGTGAGCGTCCAGACGACGACCACGACGATGGCCAACACCAGCGTGCGCAGGTACGGGCCGAGCATCGCCGCGGCCCGGCGCATGACCCACTTGGCCTGCTCGCGGTCGAGCTGGTCCTCCTCGGCGACCCCTGCCTCACCCCACATCAGCGACGCACCCCCTCGGTGGCTCGCCCGTTGCCCGTGGGCTCGACGGCGGTGAGCCCGTCGCCGTCGGCGGGGACCCCGGAGGGCACGACCTCGCCGGCGGTCACCGCGGCGAGGACCTCGCGGTAGCGGGCGTCGTTGGCGAGGAGCTCGACGTGGGTGCCCTGGGCGATGATGCGGCCGCGGTCGAGGAGGGCCACCTGGTCGGCGAGGGCGATGGTGGCCGGCCGGTGGGCGATCACGATGGTGGTGCGGTCGGTCATGACCTCCTCGAGGGCATCGCGGATCTCGTGCTCCTTGGTGGGGTCGACCGAGGAGGTGGCGTCGTCGAGGATCAGCACCCGGGGGTCGGCGAGGATGGCCCGGGCGATGGCGATGCGCTGGCGCTGCCCGCCGGAGAGGGAGAAGCCCCGCTCGCCGATCTCGGTCCGGTAGCCGTCGGGAAGCTCGAGGATGAAGTCGTGGGCGCCGGCGAGGCGGGCGGCCCGCTCCACCGCGACGTGGTCGGCGTCGGGGTCGGCGAAGGCGATGTTCGCGGAGATGGTGTCGCTGAAGAGGAACGTGTCCTCGAAGACGATGCCCACGGTGCGACGCACGCTCCGCAACCGGGCGTCGCGGACATCGGTGCCGTCGATGAGCACCCGCCCACCCTGGACGTCGTAGAAGCGGGGGATCAGCCGGGCGATGGTGGTCTTGCCCGACCCGGTGGCGCCCACCAGGGCGACCGACTGGCCGGCGGGGATGACCAGCTCGAGGTGCTCGAGCACCGGCCCGTCGCCGTTGGCGTAGCCGAAGGTGACGTCCTCGAAGCGAACCTCGCCGCGGGGCGCGACCAGCTCGGGGGCGTCGGGGTCGTCGACGATGATCGGCTCGGCGGAGAGGACCTCGGCCACGCGCTCGGCCGACGCCACGGCCCGCTGGGCCTGGGCCACGATCATCCCCAGCATGCGCAGCGGCCAGATGAGCATGATCACGAAGAAGTTGAACAGGACCAGCTCGCCGAGGCTCAGGCCGCCGTTGATCACCAGGTGGCCGCCGTAGGCCAGGGTGGCGATGAGGCCGATGTTGGGCAGCAGCTCCATGGCCGGCAGGTAGGTGGCCCGGACGCGGGCGGCGTCCATCGACACCTCGTAGACGTCGTCGGCCTCCTTGCGGAGCCGACCGGCCTGGACCTTCTCGGCACCGAAGCCCTTGATGACCCGCACGCCGGCGACGGTCTCCTCCACCACGCTGGCCAGCTCGGCCGACTCCCGCTGGATGCCCATGACCGCCGGGTGGAGGTTGGTGGAGAACCGCCGGCCCAGGAAGTTCACGAACGGGAGCGAGCCCAGGGCCAGCAGCGCCAGCAGCGGGTTGATGAACAGCAGGATGATCGTGACGAGCAGCACCGTCACCGCGTTGGAGATGGTGATGGGGATCATCACGATGAAGTTCTGGACCTGCTGCAGGTCGGTGTTGCCCCTGCTCATCAGCTCGCCGGTCTGGGTCTCGTCGTGGTAGGCGAAGTGCATCCGCTGCACGTGGGCGAACAGCCGGTCGCGCAGCGTCGCCTCGAGGCGACGGGCCTCGCGGAACGCGAAGTAGCGGCGCAGGCCGGTGAAGATCGCGGCGACCAGGCCGGCGAAGCCGATGGCGAGCGACAGGGGCAGCAGCACGCTGAGGTCACGCGCCTCGATGCCCTGGTCGATGGCGATGCTCACCAGCACGGGGACGGTGACCTTGCCCAGGGTCCAGCACAGGCCCACGAGCACCCCGACGGCCACACCCTTGCGCTGGCGCTTCACCTGGTCGACCAGGAGCCGCCACCCCGCACGGTTGCCGCTCAGCGAGAGCTCGTCCCCGCCCGTTCCGTCGTCGTCGTTCACCAGCTCTCCCCTGGGCCCTCGCTGATCCCTGACCCGGCGGTCAATGTACAGCCGCCGTCGTCCGGGTCCCCCATCGGTTTGCCAGCAGGCCGCCCCACCCGTTCTGGCACCAGAAGCGCGCCGGGGGGCAGCGCGATCCTGGTGCCAGAACGCCTTCTTGGTGTCAGTCCAGGCGGCGGAGCTCGTCGCGGTAGTGCTGGCCGTTGGCCACGTAGATCGCCACCGCACCGGCGAAGGCACCAGGCGGGATGACGCCCTCGCGGAGCTTCGCCGGAATGCCGAGGGCCATCGCACCCGAGGGGACCTCCATGTCGTTGGGCACCACGGCGTTGGCGCCGACGAGGGCGCCGCTGCGCACCACGGCCCGGTGCAGCACCACCGACCCGGAGCCCACCAGGGACCCGTCCTCGACGGTGCAGCCCTCGAGGTGGGCCAGGTGGCCGACGACGCAGTCGGCGCCGATGACCGTCGCCAGCTCGGCCGTGGCGTGGACCACGGTGCCGTCCTGCACGCTGGTGCGCTCGCCGACCTCGATGCGGCCGTAGTCGCCACGCAGCACGGCCTGCGGCCAGACCGTGGCGCCGGCGCCGAGGTGGACGTCGCCCACCACGGTGGCGTCGGGGTGGACGTAGGCATCGGGATGGACGACCGGGACCCGGTCGCCGAGAGCGTAGATGGCCATCGGCCGAACCTAACGTGGGCCCCGTGACCGATCGAACCGAGCCGACCAGCCCTCCGATCGCCAGGCGGGACCCCACCGAGCGCGACCGCCACGGGGACCGCGTCGTCGACGACTACGCCTGGCTGCGGGCCAAGGACAGCCCGGAGGTGCGGGCTCACCTCGAGGCCGAGAACGCCTGGACGGCTGCCCAGACGGCGCACCTCGCCGATCTGCGCGAGCGCCTCTTCGAGGAGATCAAGGGTCGCATCCAGGAGACCGACCTGTCGGTGCCGGTGCGCAAGGGCGAGTGGTGGTACTACTCGCGAACCGAGGAGGGCCGGCAGTACCCGATCCACTGCCGCAAGGCGGCCCGGCCCGAGGACGTCGGGACCGTGCACCGGGCGCCGGGCGAGGACGTGATCGAAGAGGTCCTGCTCGACCAGAACGCCGAGGCCGGTGACGCCGAGTTCTTCTCCGTCGGCGCCTTCGACGTCAGCCCCGACGGCACCGTGCTCGCCTGGTCGAGCGACACCGACGGCGACGAGATCTACGAGATGCACTTCCGCGACCTCGTCACCGGCGACGCCCTCGTTGACGTCATCCCCGGCACCTACTACGGCACGGCCTGGGGCAACGACGGCCGCACCTTCTTCTACGTCCGGCCCGACGACGCCATGCGGCCCCACCAGCTGTGGCGTCACACGCTCGGCACGGCGGCCAGTGACGACGTGCTCGTCCACCAGGAAGACGACGAGCGGTTCTTCCTCGAGGTCGGAACCTCCAAGGACGAGCAGTTCGTCGAGATGGCCCTCGGCTCGAAGGTGACCTCCGAGTCGTGGGTGCTCGACGCCGACGACCCCACCGGGCCCTTCAGGGTCGTCGCCCCGCGGGAGCAAGGCGTCGAGTACACCATCCAACACCACGGGACGCGCTTCCTCATCGTCACCAACGCCGACGACGCCGAGGACTTCAAGCTGGTCGAGGCACCCGACGACGACCCCGGGCGGAGACGCTGGAGCGACCTCGTCCCGCACCGGCCCGGCGTCACCCTCAGCGGGATCGATGTCTTCGCCGACCACCTCGTCCTCTTCGAGCGCACCGAGGGCATCCGCCGGATCCGCATCCGCCGACTCGCCGACGGCGAGGAGCACCTGATCGACCAGCCCGAGGAGGTCTCCACGGCCGGCGGTGGCGCCAACCCCGAGTTCGACACGACCGTGCTGCGCTACGGCTACACGTCGATGGTGACGCCCACCACCGTCCACGACTACGACATGGAGACGCGGGAGCGCGCGGTCAAGAAGCGCCAGCCCGTGCTCGGTGGCTACGACCCCGACGACTACGTGACCGAGCGGGTGTGGGCCACGGCCGAGGACGGCACCAGGGTGCCCATGTCGGTCGTCCACAAGCGGGGCTTCGAGCGCGACGGCGCCTCCCCAGCGCTGCTCTACGGCTATGGCTCGTACGAGGCCAGCATGGACCCCGGCTTCTCTTCGGTCCGCCTGAGCCTGCTCGACCGGGGCTTCGTCTTCGCCATCGCCCACATCCGTGGTGGGGGCGAGATGGGGCGTCGCTGGTACCTCGACGGGAAGCTCCTCGCCAAGCGCAACACCTTCACCGACTTCATCGCGTGCGCCCGCCACCTGTGCGACGACGGCTGGACCTCGCCGGCGCGCCTGGCGGTCCGGGGCGGCAGCGCCGGCGGGCTTCTCATGGGGGCGGTGGCCAACATGGCGCCCGAGCAGGTCGGGGCGGTGGTCGCCGAGGTGCCCTTCGTCGACGCCCTCAACACCATCCTCGACCCCACCCTGCCCCTCACCGTCGAGGAGTGGGAGGAGTGGGGCAACC
The DNA here is from genome assembly GCA_035512495.1 of Acidimicrobiales bacterium. Taxonomy (NCBI): domain Bacteria; kingdom Bacillati; phylum Actinomycetota; class Acidimicrobiia; order Acidimicrobiales; species Acidimicrobiales bacterium. Next base: position 70,312 of record DATKDW010000017.1, on the reverse strand, counting down.
CGGTCGACGACCGCGACGTCTACGAGTACATGAAGTCCTACGCCCCCTACGAGAACGTGGTGCCCAAGGACTACCCGCCGATGCTCGTCACCGCTGGGCTCAACGACCCGCGGGTCTCGTACTGGGAGCCGGCCAAGTGGGTGGCCAAGCTGCGGGTGACCAAGACCGACGACAACCCGCTGCTGCTCAAGACCGAGATGGGCGCGGGCCACATGGGCCCGTCGGGCCGCTACGACGCCTGGCGGGAGGAAGCGTTCGTGTTGGCGTGGGTGCTCGACACCCTCGGCGTGGAGGGCTGAGCCGGCCCTGGCACGCGGCTGTCCTCGGGTCGTGGCCGCTCAGCGCGCGGCGGGCGACGGGGTGGCCGAGACGCCCTTGGGCTCCCGCTGGCTCATGAACCCGAACAAGTAGCCGGCGACGCGCCGCATCTGGATCTCCTCGGCCCCCTCGGTGATCCGGTAGCGGCGGTGGTGCCGGTAGATGTGCTCGAAGGGCTCGTGACGGCTGTAGCCCCGCCCCCCGAAGACCTGCATGGCCCGGTCAGCCGACTCGCAGCAGAGCCGGTTGGCCCAGTAGTTGCACATGGAGACCTTGTCGCTCACCGAGAACGGGCCGTAGGTGTCCATCTGCCACGCCGTCTTGTGGATGAGGGCACGGAGCATCTCGCACTGCGTCTGCAGCTCGACGAGGGGGAACTGGATCCCCTGGTTGGTGGCCAGCGCCTTGCCGAACGGCTTGCGCTCCTTGGCGTACTCGATGGCCCGGTCGATGCAGAACTGGGCGGCACCGAGGCTCGAGGCGGCCTGGCGGATGCGGTTCTCGTTGAAGAACAGCTGCACCACGCCGAGCCCCTTGCCCTCACCGCCGAAGATGGCGCTGTCGGGCACCCGCACGTCGGTGAGCCGGATGTGGGCGTGGTCGGTCGGCATGTTGAAGGTCCACAGGTACTCGAGGACCTCGAAGCCCTCGCTGACCGTGGGCACCAAGAAGGCGGTGATCCCCTCGCCGTCGCCGGCCTCGCCGCTCGTGCGGGCGAAGATGAGGTCGTACTGCGCCTTGTGGATGCCGGTGTTCCAGGTCTTCTCGCCGTTGATGACCCACTCGTCGCCGTCGCGCACCGCGGTCGTCTCCATGTGGGTGGCGTCGGAGCCGTGGTCGGGCTCGGTGATGCCGAAGGCGAACCCGCGACGGCCCTCGGCGAGGTCGTCGATCCACTCCGCCTTCTGCTCGTCGGTGCCGTGGGCGATCAACAACAGGAGCCCGACGTTGTTGCCGACGATCGACGACTCGTTCTGCAGGTCGTTGTGGAGGCCCAGGCCCTTGCGGGCGAGGTGCTCCCTGATCACGGCCATGCCGAGGTTGGTCCCCTCGCGGCCGCCGAACTCGGCGGGGAAGGCGTAGCGGTAGTGACCGGCCGCGTCGGCACGCCGTCGCATCTCCCCGAGCAGCTGCTCCCACTCCTCGTTGGGCAGGCCGCCGCGCTCCCAGTCGGTGCGGCTGTCCTCCCGGCGGTGGTCGAAGAAGCGGATGTTGTCGTCCTGCTCCTCGAGCGGCTTGATCTCCCGCTCGATGAAGTCGTCCAGCTCCTGCAGGTAGTCGACCAGGTCGGTCGGGATGTCGAAGTCCATCTCGGCGTTGCCCTCCCCGGTCGGGCGGCCCTCGCCCGGCCTCTGGGCCCCACCGTAGGGTCCTGCGGTCGCAGGTGCCGCCGGCCGGCCGGGGACCCGCTACGCCCCCAGGCCCAGGGCGGCGGCGACGTCGGCCAGGTGCTCGACGTGGGCGTCGGCCGTCGCCAGCCCCTGGCCCATGGTGATGACGGCGGCGTGGGTCCCGCCTACCGCCTCCCACTCGGCGATGCGCTCGGCCACGTACGACGGGCCCTTCGCGCTCGGGATCATGCGCTCGCCGCCGAAGCCATCATCGCGACCGTTGGTCGCCACCATCTCCCTGACGCGGTCCCAAGCGTCGTGCACGTCGCTCGAGGGGCCGCCGAAGATGAACCCGTCGCCCACGCGGGCGGCCCGGGCCAGCGCCGCCTGCCCCCAGCCCCCGAGCCAGATCGGCACCGGCCGCACCGGTCGGGGCACCAGCGCGGCGCGGTCGACCCGGTCGAAGCGGCCCTCGAAGTCGACGACCTCTTCGGTCCAGAGGCGCCGGAGCAGCTCGATCTGCTCCTCCTCACGGGCACCGCGGGTGTGGAAGTCCTGGCCGAGGGCTTCGTACTCCACGTGGTTCCAGCCGATCCCCACACCGAGGCGGAACCGGTCGCCGGAGAGGAGGGCGAGGTCGGCCACCTGGCGGGCCAGCAGCGCCGTCTGGCGCTGCGGCAGGATCACGACCCCGCTCACGAAGTGGAGCCGCTCGGTGATGCCCGCCAGGTGGGCGAACAGCACCAGCGGGTCGTGGAAGGGGTCGCGCTCGTTGTAGGGGCCCACCAGCGGCGGCTGGCGTCCCTCGTGGACCGCCCCGAGCACATGGTCGTAGGCCAGCAGGTGGTCGAAGCCGAGGTCCTCGACCGCACGGCCGATCCGGCGCACCGCCTCCGGGTCGCCACCGAGCTCGATCTGGGGGTACACCGCACCGATCCGCATCACGCCTGTCTACCCCGGCGCCGGATGGTCCGCCCGCGGGCGCGACCCCTCGCTACCCAGAGGCGATCCCGCCGTTGGAGCAGAGGAGCTGGCCGTTGACCCAACCTCCGTCCGGCGAGCAGAGGAACGAGACGAGGTTGGCCACGTCCGACGGCTGACCGACCCGCCCCAGCGGGGTCGCGGCGGCGACCGCTTCGAGCACGTCGCCGGTCATCCAACCCGTGTCCGTGGCCCCGGGGTTGACGACGTTGGCCGTGATCCCGAGGTCGGCGAGCTCGGTCGCGGCCGCCAGGGTGATGCGGTCGAGGGCGGCCTTGCTGGCTCCGTAGGCCAGGTTGCCGACCGTGTGGTCGCTGGTGAGGGCCACGATCCGACCGCCGCCGTGAGCGCCCCGGTACCGGCGCGCCATCTCCCGGATCAGCAGCCAGGTGGCGCGGGCGTTGACCGCCATGTGACGGTCGAAGCTCTCGATGGTCGTGGTACGGATGTCGGAGTCGACCGACTCGCAGTGGCACAGCACCAGCACCGCCACGGGACCGAGCGCCGACTCCACCTCGTCGAAGACGGCAGCGGAGGACTCGGGCCGTTCGAGGTCGGCCTCGACCGCCACCGAGGCGACACCGGTCGCGGCGATCCCAGCAGCGATCCCGGCGCCACCGTCCTCGTCGGCTCCCCATGGCATGCGCTCGTCATAGGGCCGCCACCAGGTGCTCGCCACGTCGAAGCCGTCGTCGGCCAGGCGACGGGCGACGGCCGCTCCGATGCCGGCCTCCCGGCCCACCCCCGTCACCAGCGCCACCCGCTGGCTCTCGCCGCTCGGCCTCCCCGTCACGGCGCCATCCTGCACCACCATGGGCCACCGGCGCGATGCTGCCGGCATGACGCGCATCGCCATCGCCCTGTTCCCCGACGTGGAGGAGCTCGACTGGGTCGGCCCCTGGGAGGTGCTGCGCTCATGGCAGCAGTGGTGGCCGGACGACGGCGCCGAGGTGGTGACCGTGGCCGACGACGCCGGGGTGATCACGTGCGCCAAGGGCGTGCGCTGCCTGGCCGACCACACCTGGGACGACGTCGGGCCGCTCGACGTCGTGGTGTGGCCGGGCGGCCAGGGCACCCGCGCCCAGCTCGGCGACGAGGCGATCCGGGCCCGCCTTCGCGGGCTGGCGGCGGCGGGGACGCTGATGACGAGCGTGTGCACCGGCTCGCTCGTGCTCGCCGACGCCGGGTTGCTCGACGGTCGCCCGGCCACCACCCACTGGGCCAGCCTCGACCACCTCGCGCGCCTCGGCGAGGGCATCGAGGTCCGCGCCGCCGACCGGTACGTGGACGACGGCGAGGTCGTCACCGCGGCCGGCGTGTCGGCCGGCATCGACATGGCGCTCCACCTCGTCCGCCGCCTCGCCGGCGAGGAGCGGGCCAAGGAGGTCCGCCGCTTCATCCAGTACGACCCCGAACCGCCCGTGTGATGGAGGAAAGGCCTCTGGCCTCAGCGGCGGTGCACCACCGTCCCACCTCGTTCGGCCGACCGTCCGCTGGGTTTCACTGTCATACCCCGTTCGTACACTTGTTCCCATGTCGGAGATGACGCTGAGCGAGCTGCGGGAGACGATGACCGCCTTGGCGGGCGACTTCTCCGCCGACGCGCTCACCGTCGACGCGGCGGAGCGGGTGGTGACCGACGCGGCGGCGATCAAGCACATGGCCGCCACCATCGAGGCGTTGGCCGCCGCCAAGGTCGCCGCCACCGACCGGTGGAAGACCGGCGGTGACGCCACCCCCGAGGAGTGGCTGGCCCGGCGCACCGGGGTGTCGAAGGGCCAAGCCAAAGCCGCCCTGCGCACCGCCAAGACCCTCGACGGGTTGCCCGAGGTTGCCGGTGCCGCCCGCGCCGGTGCCCTCTCCCCCACCCAGACCGCCGAGATCGCCGACGCTGCCGCCGCGGACCCGAACGCTGAGCACCGCTTGGTGGCGCTGGCCAAGGCCAACGCCAGCGTCGGGGAGCTGCGCGACGAGTGCCGCCGCACCCGCGCGGCGGCTGACCCCGACCCCGACGCCACCAACGGGCGCATCCACCGGTCGCGGTTCCTGCGCACCTTCAACGACAGCGAAGGCGCCTTCAACCTCCACCTCCGCAACACCGTGGCGGCCGGCTCCACCGTCATGGCCGCCCTGCAACCCTTCATCGACCGCGCCTTCGCCCACGCCCGCAAGGCCGGACACCGCGAAGACCCCGCCGCCTACGCCGCCGACGCCTTCACCGAGCTGTGCAACCGAACCCTCACCGGGGTCGCCCGACACCCTGCCGGGGGTGGCTCCGCCACCGCCGCTGATATCCCCGCTGCCCCTGAGGGTGCAGGCGAGCCGGGCGTGGTGCCGGGGACTGACCCGAAGCCGCCGCCCTACCTGGGCCTGCTCCGCCTCGACCTGGCCGCCCTCCAACGAGGACACGCCGAAGGCGACGAAGTCGTCGAGATCGCCGGCGTCGGACCCATCCCCGTCACCACCGCCCGCCACCTCCTCGGCGACGCCGTGCTCAAGCTCGTCATCACCAACGGCGTCGACGTCGTCAACGTCACCCACCTCGGACGCGGACCCACCGTCGCCCAAAAGACCGCCCTGCTCTGGAGCTCACCCACCTGCACCGTGCACGGCTGCAATCGAGCCCGGCGCCTCCAAAAGGACCACCGCACCCCCTGGGCCACCGAGCAGGTCACCGAGCTCCACAACCTCGACCACCTCTGCAGCCACCACCACGCCCTCAAGACCAACCACCACTGGGCCCTCACCACCGGCACCGGCAAACGACCCATGGTCCCACCCGACCACCCCGACCACCCCGACCGCGCCGGTCGCGCCGACTCCACCGGTGACCGCCGAGGGACAAGACCGCCCCACGATCCCACCGACCCCGCGGCCTCCCGCCCCACCACCGGGGCCAACCCCAGCCGCCCCGACGCCACCCGCCGCAGCGGCGACGACGACAGCGGCGGGGATAGCGAGCACGGCCAGCAACCGCTCCTCGGCCTCGAGGACACCGACGCCGCCTGAGCAGACCCGCGGACACCGCGCTCGGGCTTCGTCCACTGGCTCTGATGGAGCGCGATCATGGCGCGGTGGGCACCACCTCACGCCCGGCGCTGGCCGAGCGCCTCTTCGGGCCGCTGCCCTTCGCCCGCCAGGCGCACACCCACGCCCTGAGCACCGCCGCCGACACCTTCTTCGCGGTGTCGCTGGCCGGCTCGCTGTTCTTCAACGTCTCGGTCGACGCCGCCCGACCGTCGATCATCCTCTACCTGGCCGTCACCATGGCGCCCTTCGCGGTGGTGGCGCCGATCATCGGCCCGGTGGTCGACCGGGTGCGGGGCGGCCACCGCCTCGTCATCGCCCTCACCTGCGTGGGCCGGGCACTGGTGTGCCTGGTGCTGGCCCGCCACCTCAAGACGCTGCTGTTCTACCCCGAGGCCCTCACCGTCTTGGTGCTGGGCAAGACCTACTCGGTGGCCAAGAGCGCCCTGGTGCCCCGCCTGGTCACCGACCCCGAGGCCCTGGTGACCGCCAACTCGCGGCTCTCGCGCATCGGCACCCTCTCCGGGGCCGTCGGCGGCGGCGTGGCGGTGTCGCTGCTGTCGGTCACCAGCGGGGCGTGGACGCTGCGGGCCGCCGCCGTCGTCTACCTGGCGGCCACCGTCCTCGCCTCGCGCATCCCCCGCCCCGAACCGGCCGGCCCCGTCGCCCACAGCCTCGAGCACCACGAGCTGCACGCCCCCCGGGTGGTGCTGGCCTCGATGGCCATGTCGGTGCTGCGCCTGGCCATCGGCTTCTTCACGTTCCTGCTGGCCTTCGCCCTCAAGCAGGAGGGCGAGCCGGCCTGGGTGTTCGGCGCCGTGCTCGCCGTCGGCGGCGCCGGCGGGCTGCTCGGCACCTTCGTGGCGCCACCGCTGCGACGGCGACTCAGCGAGGAGCACATGCTCGCCCTCGCCCTGGTCGTGCCCGCCGCCCTCTCGGTGGTGGCCGCGCTGAGCTTCGCTCGCCTGGAGATCATGGTGGCCGCACTGGCCATCGGCGCCGGGGCCAACGTGGGCCGCCAGGCCTTCGACAGCCTCCTCCAGCACCACGCCCCCGACGCCGACCGCGGGCGGGCCTTCGCCAGCTTCGAGACCCGCTTCCAGCTGGCCTGGGTGCTCGGGGCCATGGGACCGGTGGTCTTCCTGCCCTCGCCGTGGCTGGGGATGCTCGCCCTGACCGCCATCCTCCTCGTCGGGGCCGGCGCGCTGGTCGCAGGCCTGCGGGCTGCGGCCAGCCGCGGCGAGCCGCCCCACGTGCGCGACCTGCTCGCCGTCACCGACGAGGCGCCCGTGGCCATCCACCTCCTCCTCACCGCCGAAGGCCTGGCCGGCGAAGGGTTCCACGACCAGGCCATCCTCGTGGCCGGAGCCGCCGCCGACGCCTGCCCCGACGGCGGTGCCGATCACGCCCCGGCCCGCCACGACCTCACCGATCTGCGCCGCCGGGCCGTGGTCGACAGCGCCGACATGGACGAGGGCGACTCGGGCCTCGCCATCGCCCTCGCCGCCCAAGTGATCGCCCACGCCCGCTCCAACTAGGGGGCCTCGGCCGAAGGCCGAGACCGCTCAACGGCGCGCGAGCGGGTGGCGCCGACGGAAGGGGCCCGCCCCCGGAGCCTGCGGAGGGGGTGGGAAGGGCTCCCGTCGGTGACAGGACCCGTGAGCTAGCTCTGGTTGACTCGCCACTCCCGGCCGACTCGGCGCAGGGCGTAGCGGACCCGCTCCTCCTCGCCCTCTTTGAAGTAGCGGCGCACGTCGACGTCGACGCGCAAGTGGCCGTCGGGCACGGTGCCGAGGGCCAGCAGGGCGGTGCCCTCGCGCACGGGCTGGCCGGGGTCGTCGACCAGCACCGCGGCGCGTCGCTGGTCGATGAAGTCCACCGTCACCTGGCCCTCCACCCACTGGACCACGCCGGCCTGGACCTCGAGGGGGATGGAGCGGTCGGGGTCGGAGGGCTCGACGTACACCGTCCGGGACTCGGGATTGCGGCCCTCCTCCAGCTCGATGGTCTCGGCCACGTGGAGGACGATGGCGGCATACACCGCCGCCTCGCGCGCCGGGCCGGTGGGCACGGCCTCGCCACCGGCGTCGTCACCACCGCAGGCCGGCGCGAGCAGCGCCGTCAGCAGGGACGCGAGCAGGAAGCGGCGCACGGCCCGGAACGGTACCGCCCCGACCGGCCCAGGCGACGGCTCGACCAGCGCGAGCCGGACCTACGGGATGGGGTGCACGGCCCGGAGCGGCATCGCCCCGACCGGTCCCGGCGACGGCTCGACCGGCACGAGCCGAAACTCCGGGACGCGGATGACCTCGGCGAGTGACAGGATGCGGTCGAGCTCGGACACCCCGCGGGGGCGGGCGTAGTAGAAGCCCTGGGCCTGGTGGCAGCCGAGGACGCGGAGCGTGTCGGCCTCGGCCTCGGTCTCGATGCCCTCGGCCACCGTGATGGCCCCGAGGCCCGAGGCGAGGGCGATGATGCCCGCCAGCAGGGCGGTGGAGCGGTCCTCCACGGTGGAGACGAAGCTGCGGTCGATCTTGAGCACGTCGACGGGGAAGCGGTGCAGGTAGGCCAGCGACGACTGGCCGGTGCCGAAGTCGTCGAGGGCGATGAGGACCCCCAGCTGGGAGATCGCGGCGATCCGCTCCGCGGCCACGTCGATGTCCTCCACCAGGGCCGACTCGGTGACCTCCACGTGGAGGGCGTGGCCGGGCAGGCCCGCCACCTCCAGGCAGGCGGCGATCTGCTCGACGATGTCGGGCTCGGCCAACTGGCGGGCCGAGAGGTTCACCGACACCGAGAACGGTGAGTCCTCGGGCAGCCGCGACCGCCACATCGCCGCCTGGCGCACCGACTGGCGGAGCACGTAGAGGCCGAGCGGCACGATCATCCCCGAGCGCTCGGCATCGGGGATGAACTCGCCGGGCGAGATCGGCCCACGATCGGGGTGGTCCCAGCGCACCAGCGCCTCGGCGCCGTCGAGGCGGCCGGTGCCCATGTCGAAGATCGGCTGGTAGACGACGCGCAGCTCGCGCTGCTCGAGCGCCCGTCGCAGCTCGGCGCTCGTCGCCGCCGCCGCCAGCGACTCCCCGAGGTTGGTGAGCGACCGGGTGGAGAGGAAGGCCACGATCACGCCGATCATGACGAAGAACGCGAGGCGCATCCCCCAGTTGGTGGGGACCTGGGCCAGCCCGGCGACCACGTCGAGCGGCATCAGCGGCCCGGCCAGGATCCCGGCGGTCGCCCCCACAAGCGCCGCCCCGCGGACACCGAAGCGGGTGGCGGCCACCATCACGGGGACGTAGAAGAGGTGGACCATCGGCCCGGTGGTGCCACCGCTGGCCCAGGTGATGGTCCACGCCACGCCCAGCAGAGCGAGGATCGCCACGGTCGTCCTACTCGCCCGGGCGCCCGCCGACGACACGACCAGCTGGCCGCCCCGCCGTCCTGCCCCTTGCACCAGTCGCGCCGTCACCTGCGCTCCTCAACTCCGACGATGGGCGGCGCCCTGGCTCGACGCAGCCGTGCTCCCCGGTAGTCTCGTCGTCACCCTCGTCCGACTTGAGCGATTTATCCCGGGGCGTGGTGAGGGGCCCCTTTGCCGGATGAGGTGAACCCGGCCGGGCGCCTCAGGACGGGGGGTTGGCCAGCTCCTCGAGCAGGACCTCGACGATCTCCGCCGCGGGGCTGGCGTCGAGCGGCACCGGCTTGCGGCGCAGGCGCTCGGGGTCGGCGAGGAAGTCGCGCACCACGTCGTCGTCGTAGCGCGAGAGCACCACGTTGGCGCCGAGGCCGTCGGGGCGCTCGGTCCGGTAGCGCCACAACAGGGTGGGCACGCCGAGGAGGGCGCACTCCTCCTGGATGGAGCCGCCGTCGGTGATCACGAACGGGGCACGGGCCACTGCGGCGATGAAGTCGGCGTGGCTCGACAGCGGCCGCAGGTCGACGCCGAGGGCGGTGAGGCGCTCGACGGCGCGGGTCCGCTCGATGACCTCGCGGGTCGGGCCGTGGACGACGAAGCGCACGTCGTGGCGGGTGGCCAGGTTGGACACCAGCTCGACGAACGAGCCCACGCTGCGCTTGGAGTGGAGGTTCTCGACCCGGTGCATGGTGACCACCACCGGGCCGTCGCCGGCCTCCCCCATCCCCGGCGGCATGCCCGACGGGAAGACGTGGTCGAAGGTGGAGCGCAGGGCGTCGACCGAGGTGTTGCCGCTCACCGGGACGACCCGGCCCTTGACGCCCATCGACTCGAGGTTGTGCACCGCGGTGGCGTCGGGGGCGAAGAGCAGGTGGGCCAGGCGCATCACCACGATGCGGATGGCCTCCTCGGGGAACGGGTGGAACACGTTGTGCGAGCGCAGGCCGGCCTCGAGGTGCGCCACCCGCAGACCCGCCCGCCGGGCCATGGCGGCCGAGAGCAGGGTCGAGGGGGTGTCGCCGTGGACCACGCAGATGCCGCCGTCGCCGCCGAAGACGTCGCGGCGCAGCCGGCGGGCCGACGGCAGGCGGGCGGCCAGGGTCCCCGACCAGCGCAGGAACTGGGGGATGGAGTCGATGTCGTCCTCGCCGCCGAGGAAGTGGTCGGGCGAGCGCAGGCCCAGGTCGCCGCGCATGCCCACGCTGATGCGGGCGTGCTGGCCAGAGTCGATCAGGCGGTAGTCGACCCCGCGGTCGTCGAGCAGGCGGAGCACCGGCGCCGTCTTGATGTACTGGGCCTTGGTCCCGAGGAAGATGTGCAGGCGGTCCACCGCCCACCAGGATGCCAGCCGCCGGCGACGGCCCGGGCACCGAACGGTCGCCTAGCCTCCCATCGGTGCGAGGCGTGACGGCGGCGATCACTGCGACCCTGGTCCTGACCTCCGTCGCCCTGCCGGCGAGCGCCGAGGACGAGGCGGTCCCCCGCACCACCACCGAGGCGTGCGAGGTGGCCGGCACCTCCTCGTTCGCAGACCGCCCCGACGGCGCCACTGGTGAGGCCGTCGACTGCGTCGCCTTCTACGGCATCACCCGGGGCGCCACCAACAGCCACTACGCCCCCGAGCTCACCGTCATCCGCGGGCAGATGGCCTCGTTCCTGGTGCGGTCGATGCGCGTGGGCGGTGCCGCCGTGCCCGAGCCCCGGTCGCCGTACGGCTTCGACGACATCGCCAGCAGCGTCCACGCCGACGCCATCGATCAGCTCGGCCAGACCGGCGTCACCACCGGCACCGGCCCCCGCACCTTCCACCCCGACCTCGAGGTGACGCGCGAGCAGATGGCCTCGTTCGTGGCCCGCGCCATCGAGGTGATCGCCGCCGCTCCCCTGCCCGAGCCCGCCGGACCGGCATTCGACGACGTCAGCGGCACCCACGCCCGCCGGATCGACCAGCTCGCCGAGCTCGGGGTGGTGGTGGGCGTCGCCCCCCACCGCTACGCCCCCGGCGCGCTCGTCACCCGCGGCCAGATGGCTCTGTTCCTCGCCCGAGCCCTCGACGCCCTCACCGAGGACATGGCGGTCGACCTGGCGCGCACCGGCGTGACGGCCACGCTGGCCAGCCCCGAGCTGATGGGCGTCGAGCGGGCCCAGCCCACCGAGGACGGACGGCCCCGCCTGGTCTATGCCTTCGACCAGGAGGTGAGCCCCACGCTCGTGAGCAGCCGGTTCCGGGCCTACACCTTCGCCGCCGAGCAGGTCCGGGCCGAGGAGGTGGCCCGGGGCATCACCGACCGCCGGCAGGTGGTCGCCACCTTCGCCGCCGCCGACACCGAGGCCATCCGCCTCGCCACCACCGCCACCGTCGCCCGCAACGCCGTCCAGGACGAGGTCGGCCACCTCGGGCCCGAGGGCAGCGCCGGCATCGGCGCCCTCACCCTCGTCTCGGGCACCACCACCGCCCCCGACCTCGCCGCTGTGGTCGGGGTGGTCGAGGGCAGCGCCGACTTCGTGTTCGACCAGGCGGCCACCTCGCTGCGCGCCGACCGCTACCGGGTGATCCTCGACGACGGCCGCGTCGTCATCGGGACCTTGGTGAGCGGCAGTGGCACCGCTGTGCACCGGGTGACGCTCGCCCTCACCGCCGAGGACGCGGCCGAGGTCAAGCGCGGCTACGTGCAGACCCTGGCGGTCGAGGCGGCCGGCGGCGGCGACACGAACCCCCAGCAGGCGGCCCCGGCGGTCGGGGCAGGGCACACCATGGGGCCCGACCTCGTCACCGTCGCCATCGACGAGGGGCGCGACGTGGTGCGCTTCACCTTCGACGAGGCGATCGTGGTGCCGTCTTCGACCGAGCCCGAAGCGGCATGGCGGGTCTACGCCCTCGACGGCAGCGAGGTGCGCTCGGCCGAGGCCCAGCCGGTCGCGGGTGACAACCGGGCCGCCGACGTCACCTTCCCCGAGGGCTCGATCGACCACCTCACCCAGGGCGCCTCGGTCGAGCCGGGCGTGGTGTGGTCGGCCGCCCGCCCCGAGCTCACCAACCAGGTCGACGAGCTCGGCCGCACCGCCCACTTCGCCAGCGGGCAGACCGCGGCGCCCACGCTCGTGCGGGTGGGCCGGGTGCAGCGGCCGGTGGGCGACGGGGCCAGCGAGCGGCTCCTCGTCTACCGCTTCGACCGGCCGGTGGTGCTCCTCGCCGAGGCGGTGCTCACCGTCGACGACGCCGACGCCGTGCCCCACGTCCTGGCCGGCTGCACGGTGGCCGGCGGCACCCCCCACCAGGTGATCTGCGCCGCGAACAGCGCCACCGACCCGGTCGCCTACGCCGCCATGGGCACCGCTCGCCGGGGCGCCATCGCCGCCGGCTCGGTGACGGGCATCGGCAACCAGGCCGCCTACCGCAACCACGAGTCGAGCCTGCCCCTGTAGGCGGGGGCGGGAGGTGTGCCGGGTTCGACCGGTTGCGCCTACGTTGTCCCGAGCAGCCCGGTATACCTCAAGCGCGGAGCCCCATCCGTCGATGACAACAAGGTGACACGGCGGAAGAACCTATCGGTGCTGGTGGCGGTCCTCGTCGCCGTCACCCTCCTCACCACGGCCCCCGCGGGGGCCGCAAGCGCGTCAGGCTCCGACCGCGACCCTGTGGTGGTCCGCTTCGCCGCCGGGACGCCCGCCGCCGAGCGCAGCCAGGCACTCGTGGCCCGAGGCCTCGAGGTGGTCGACACCGCCCCCGGCACCGACTTCGTCCTGGCCCGGCCGACGACCTCGCGGCGTCCCGCGGCCGGCGGCGCGGTGGCAGAGATCAGCCCCACCGTGGCCGTGCAGGCCCACACCACGCCCAACGACCCGCTCTACTCGAGCCAGTGGCACCTCCCCATGGTGCAGTCGACCGAGGCGTGGACGGCGCAGCCGGCGGCCGGCAAGGGCGTGGTCGTGGCCGTGATCGACAGCGGCGCGGCCTCCCACACCCGCGGTGTGCACACCGCCGCCCCCGACCTGGCCGACACCACGTTCGTGGCCGGCTGGGACTTCGTCGAGGACGACGCCACCCCCGACGACAGCAACGGCCACGGCACCCACGTGACCGGGACCCTCGCCCAGTCGACCGACAACGGGGTCGGCGTCGCCGGCCTGTCCCACAAGGCGACGATCATGCCCATCCGGGTGCTCGACGCCAACGGCTCGGGGTCCGACTGGAACGTGGCCAAGGCCATCCGCTTCGCCGCCGACAACGGCGCCAAGGTGGCCAACCTCAGCCTCGGTGGCCCCACCGGCTCCACCGTGGTGGCCGACGCCGTCACCTACGCCAGCGGCATGGGCGTGGTCATCGTCGCCTCCACCGGCAACGAGGGCGTCTCGAGCGTCTCCTACCCCGCCGCCTTCCCCGAGGTCATCGCCGTCGGCGCCGTCCGCTACGACAAGACCCGCCCCACGTACTCCAACTACGGCGAAGAGATCGACCTCGTGGGGCCCGGCGGCGACCTCTCGGTCGACCAGAACAAGGACCGGAACCCCGACGGCGTCCTCCAGCAGACCCTCCAGGGCGGGGAGATCGGCAAGTTCTGCTACTGCTTCATGGCCGGCACCTCGATGGCCGTCCCCCACGTGTCGGCTGCCGCCGCCATGATCGTCGCCGGCGGGACCACCGACCCCGCCGCCGTGCGCCGAGCCCTCGTCGGCAGCGCCGAGGACCTCGGCCCCGCCGGGTGGGACCCGCAGTACGGCGCCGGCCTCCTCCAGACCGCCGACGCCCTCAGCTTCGCCGCCGCCGCGCTCGCCGCGCCGGAGCCCAAGCCCGAGCCGGCGCCCGAGCCTGCCGCCACCGAGCCCGAGCCCACGCTCGACTACGAGCCCGGCGTCACCGCCCGCGCGATCGACGACTCCTGCCCCGAGGGCTGGGTCGTCGAGGGCGGCTTCACCGACGTGCCGAGCAGCGACGTGCACAGCTTCCCCATCGACTGCGTCGCCACCTGGGGCATCGCCAAGGGCATCACCGCCACCACCTTCGACCCGAGCGGCACCGTGAGCCGGGCCCAGATGGCCTCCTTCGTCGCCCGGACCATCGAAGAGGCCGGCCACGCCCTGCCGGCGGACCCGCCCGACGCGTTCAGCGACGACGGCACGTCGGTCCACCACCTCCGGATCAACCAGCTCGCCGCCGTCGGCGTGGTGAAGGGCTCCGGCGACGGCCGCTACTGGCCCGAGGCCACCGTGAGCCGTGCCGCCATGGCCACCTTCCTCGTCCGGGCCCACGACCTCATCGTCGACCAGCCCATGGTCGCCACCGGCAACTGGTTCACCGACGACGACGGCCACACCCACGAGGCGAACATCAACAAGGCCGCCTCGGCCGGCATCGCCGCCGGCACCGGCGACGGGAAGTTCAGCCCCGACGCCACCGTGCGCCGCAACCAGATGGCCAGCTTCATCGCCCGCACCCTCGACCTCCTCATCGAGACCGGCGCCACCACCGCCCCCTCGTAAGGGTGGCGCGTCGGGCTGGCGCTCGACATGCTCCTGCTACTGTATGAGCATGTCGATGACCCGACGGCTGCAGATCCTGGTGGACGACGAGCGCTACGCCCGACTCGAGGCGGAGGCGGAGCGCCGGGGCTCGTCGGTGGCCGCCGTGGTGCGCCAGGCCATCGATGTGTCGCTGAGCGACGAGGTCACCCTGCGACGCCTGGCCGCCGATCGCCTGCTCGACGCTGCGCCCGCGCCCGTCGGCGAGTGGGACGAAGTCAAGGGCCAGCTCGGCGCCGACCTCGACGCACGCTACGGATGAGGCGCTTCCTCTACGACACCGCCGTCTTCGTCTACGCCCTCGGCACCGGCCACCGGTACCGAGCGCCCTGCCGCCGGCTCGTCCGACTGGCCGGCGATGGGCTCCTCGTCGGGGACGCGAGTGTCGAGCTGGTGCAGGAGCTGGCCCACGTACGGTCCCGGCGCGGTGGCGACCGACGCCAGGCCATGGCCGATGCGCACGCGGCAGCCGACCTGTGCCGGCTCCACGCCGTCGAGGTCGCCGACGTGCGCCTGGCCCTGAGCCTGGTCGCCGCCGACGACCGCCTCGACGTCCGAGACGGCATCCACGCCGCCACCGCCCTGAACCGGGGGATCGACACCATCGTCTCCCCCGACCGCGCCTTCGACGCCGTGGTGGGGCTCGAACGCATCGACCCCGCCGACGCCGAGTCGGTCCTGCTCGCCGGCTCCTGAGCCGACCCGCTGCTTCGACCTCGTCAGGCGAGGGAGTGAGCCTCGGTGGCGTGGGCGTCGGGCCCACAGGTGGCAGGCTGCTGACGCCCATGAGCGCTGCCGACGCCACCCCGACGGGGACGACCGACCGGCCCGACCAACCCGCCCGGCGGAGCGAGCGGGAGGCGGCCTCTCTGACGCTCGGCGAGATCGTCGTCGGCCTCGCCATCGTGGTCGTCGCCGTGGTGGCCGAGGTCTCGCTCGTGCTCGCCCACGCCCGCGTGTGGACCCTCGTGGGCACGGCGCTCGGTGCCACCGCCCTGCTCGGCGTGGTGGTGCTCGTGGCCCTGCGCTCCCGGGCGCGACCGGTGGTGCGCACCGACCCCGCGCAGCTCGGGGTGCTCGGCGCGCTGGTGGTGGCCGGCGGGCTGCTCCTCTTCCCCGGCTTCCCCGTGGCCATGGCCGGCTGGGACCCCGGCGTCTACGTGGCCCACGGCCTCGCCATCCCCCGCACCGGGTCGTTCGACGTGCCCGACCCCGCCCTGGCCGCCGGCGCCGACCTCCCCGGGACGGTGAACGACGAGCGGGTGCGCTTCCCCGGCCTGGCCGCCAGCACCCTCGACGAGGGCCGCAGCATCCCGGGCTTCTACCACCTGCACGCCGCACTGCTGGCGCCGCCGGGCGACGTCGCCGGGCCCGGTGGGGTGGTCAACGTCAACCCCGTCCTCGGCGTGCTGGTCGCCCTGGCCACCTGCCTGGTGGCGTGGCGCGCCTTCGGGCCGGTGGCCGGCACCCTCGCCGGCGTGGTGGCGACGGTCAACATGATCGGTGTCTGGCACGCCCGCTACCCCACCAGCGAGGTGCTCACCCAGCTGCTGCTCGTCGGGGCGGTGCTGGGCGTGGTCGTCGCCGCCCAGGCGCGCTGGCGACCCGCCGCCGGCCTGGCGGGGGTGCTCACCGGGCTGGTGTTCGTGGCCCGGGCCGACGGCATGGTGATGGTTGGCCTCGCCGTGGTCGCCCTGTCGCTGCTGGCGATCGCCGGCCGGTTCGACCGCCGGGCCACCTGGTATGCCGCCGGCCTGGCGCTGGTCATGCCCCACGCCCTGCTCCAGGCGTACCGATTCGCCGGCCACTACACCGCCGGCCAGGGCCTGCCCGACCTGCCCACCCTCATCGGCGCGCTCGCGCTCCCCATCGCCACCGCGGCCGTGGTGACCGTCGCCCGCCGTCTGGCCACCACCCCGGCCCGAGATGTGCGCGCTGGACGTCCGGAGCCGACGCCTGGCGCACACAACCCGGGAGCGAGGTCTGCCCTGGTGGGCGCCGCGGTGCGCTCGATCGACCGGGTGGTGGGCTGGGCCGGCACCCGACGAGGACGGCTGGCGCTCGGAGGCGGCACCGTGGCGCTGACCGCGCTGGTCCTCGCCTACAACGCCGCTCGCCCGCTCCTCGGCCCCGACGCGCTGGCGCCCGGGACCAACCTCAACGCCGCCGGCGACTTCTACGCCCGGCGGTCGCTGGAGCGCCTGGCGATGTTCCTCACCTGGCCGGGGATCGCCCTCGCCCTGGTGGGCGTGGCCGTCACCGCCCTGCGTCCGTGGCGGCTGAGCCGGTGGGTGGCGGTGGGGCCCGCCCTGCTCCTGCTGCCGCTGTACCTGCAGAACCCCCGCATCGCCACCCGCTTGATCTGGTGGACTCGCCGCTTCCTCCCCTACAACCTCACCGGCCTGACCATCCTCATCGCCGTCGCCCTGGCCGCCGGCCTGGTCTACCGGGGACGGGGCGCCCTCCCCCTGCGGGCCGCCAGCGCCGTGGCGACCGTGGCCCTCGTCGGGTCGATGCTCGCCATGTCGCTGCCCCTGCGCGACCACCACGAGCTGGCGGGCTCGCTCACCACCATCGACGAAGTCGTCGCCCTCGACCCCGACGGTGAGGCCCTCTTCCTGTGGTCGATGGCCGAGGGGCCGGCGGCGGGCTCGGCCAACGCCTTCGCCTCCCCCGTGCTCTACCGGACGGGCGCGGCGGTGACCCGCCTGCCGGCCGGCGCCACCCCCGCCGACGTCGGGGTCTGGCAGGAGGCGCTGCCCGGGAGGACCACCTTCCTCGTCGCCGACGGCGACGCCCTCCCCGGCCCGCTCGCCGGCCTCGACGCCGAAGAGGTGCTGCGCGTCCGGCGCAGCCTGCCGCTGTGGGAGCTCACCTACGACGAGCGTCCGTCGCGCGCCGCCGCCCTTCCCTTCCACTTCACCGTCTGGCGCCTCGGCCCCTGACGGCCCGCGGGTCTACGCTGAGCCCACCCATGAGCGCCGCCGAGACCACCGCCGCCGAGCCCACTGCCCACGACGAGCTCGACGTCACCGTCGTGCTGCCGGTCTACAACGAGAAGGGCCACCTTCGCGACGAGGTCGCCCGCATCCGGGCCGCCCTCGACGCCTCGCCCTACTCCTACGAGATCGTGGTGGTCGACGACGGCTCCGACGACGGCAGCTCCGAGCAGCTCCTCGAGCTCGAGGGGATCCGCCTCATCCGCTTCGCCCAGAACCGGGGCTCGGGCTCGGCCCGCAAGGCCGGCACCCGGGCCGCCCGCGGCCGGGTGGTGGTGTGGACCGACGCCGACATGACCTACCCCAACGACGAGATCCCCCGGATCGTCAAGGAGCTCGAGGGCTACGACCAGGTGGTGGGCGCCCGCACCTCCGAGCAGGGCACCGCCAAGGTCTTCCGCATCCCGGCCAAGTGGCTGATCCGCAAGCTGGCGTCGTTCCTGGCCGAGACCAAGATCCCCGACCTCAACTCGGGCCTGCGGGCCTTCCGGGCCGACGTGGCCCGCCAGTACCTCCACCTGCTGCCGCCCGGGTTCAGCTGCGTCACCACCATCACCATGGCGTTCCTGGCCAACGGCTACTCGGTGAAGTACGTCGACATCGACTACGCCCCCCGGGCCGGCAAGAGCAAGTTCCACTGGTGGAAGGACACCAAGCGCTACGTCACCCAGGTGATCCGCCTGATCCTGTCGTACAACCCGCTGAAGATCTTCCTGCCCATCGGCCTCGCCCTGGCCGCCTTCGGGATCGGGAAGCTCGGCTTCGACTTCGTCACCAAGGACTTCCGAGTCGCCACCAACACGCTGGTGATCCTCTTCGCCGCCTTCCAGGTGCTCGCCATCGGGCTGCTCGCCGACCTGGTGGTGCGCCTGGACAAGCCGGTCGACGAGGTCGAGCCGGCGTCGCTGTAGGCGACACCCGGTGTCTCGGCTGAGCCGACTGGGCGAGCGCGGCACCGCCCGCTCGCCACGGGCGCAGCGCCTCCTCCTCGGCGCGGCGCTGGCGGTCTTCGTCGTGAGCGGGGTGCTCGCCATCCGAGCCCTCGACGGCATCCCCCTCGCCGACGACTGGTACCTCTGGCTGCTCGTCGCCGCCGGCCTCTCGCTGGTGACCTTCGGGGTCAACGCCGCCGAGTTCGCGGTGTCGGCACTGTTCCTCGGCGTGCGCCCCGGCGTGGCCGATTCGTTGCGCGTCAGCATCCTTGCCAGTGCCGCCAACGTGATGCCCATCCCTGGTGCCGCCCTGGTGCGCACCCAGGCCCTCAAGCGCCTCGGCCTCGGCTACCGGCAGGCCCTCTCGGCCACCGCGGTGATCGGCCTCGCCTGGGTCGCCACCGGCGCCCTGGTCGCCGGTGCCCTGCTCGTTCCCTCAGCGCAGGCGCTGGTCGGCGGCCTGGCACTCGCCGCCGGCGTCGTCGGCTGGGGGGTCGCCGTCATCCTGCTGCTGCGCCAGGTGGGCACCGCCGGCACCCGCAGGGCCCTCCCCCGGGTGGCGGCCGTGGAGATGGCCTCGGTGGCCGTCGGGATCGCTCGCACCTGGGTGGTCCTGCGCGCCCTCGGCTTCGACGCCGGCCTGGCCGAGGCGGCCGCCCTCCTCGGCGCCGCCATCGTCGCCAGCGCCGCGGGCATCTTCCCCGGCGGCATCGGGATCCGGGAAGTGCTCAGCGCCGCCGTAGGCGCCGTCGTCGGCCTCCCGGCCGCGGCCGGCGCCCTGATGGCAGCGGTCGACCGCATCGTCGGCTACGCCGTGCTCGCCCTCTGCAGCGCTGTCGTGCTGGCCACCACCGGGCGCCCGGACACCGGCGACGCCGGCGACGCCGACCCTGGCGTGCCCGGCCCAGGCCCAGGTGCGAAGATCCCCTGATGGACGGCCCCTCCCACGACGACGGCACCCGCCGTCCCCACCACGACGTCGAGGCCGGCCTTCGCCTCGAGAAGTCGCGCAAGATCGTGATGATGCTCGGCCGCCGCCTCGATCTCCTCGGCGCCGACCTGCTCGAGGTGGGCACCGGTTCGGGGTACATGGCGGGCGCCTTCGCCGACGCCGTGGGGCCCGAAGGCCGGGTTCGCTCCGTCGATGCCAACGACGTGCGCGAGTCCACCGCCGGCTACGAGTTCACCAAGGTCGACGGCACCACCCTCCCCTTCGACGACGCCGCCTTCGACGCCGCGGTCTCCAACCACGTGCTCGAGCACGTGGGCACCGTCGATGACCAGGCCCACCACCTCGCCGAGATCCGCCGGGTGCTGCGACCCGGCGGGGTCGCCTACGTGGCGGTGCCCAACCGGTGGAGGGTGATCGAGCCTCACCTCCACCTCCCGCTGCTGTCGTGGCTGCCCTCGGCGCTGGCCGACCGCTACGTGCGCGCCACCCGCAAGGGCGAGTGGTACGACGTGGTGCCGCCCAGCGGGGCCACGATGCGGCGCCTGCTCGACGGCTCGGGCCTCGACTGGGAGGACGCCACCATCGAGGCCATGCGCCTGATGGCTGAGGTGGAGACGGCAGGCCCCGTGGCCCGGCGGCTGCTCACCGCCCCCGAGCGTGCGCTGCGGGCCGTGCCCGTGCTGCCCTCGCTCATCTACGTGGCCCACCGGCCGGCCGCCTGATGGACCGCCCCATGCGGGTGCTGTTCGACATCGCTCACCCTGCCCACGTCCACTTCTACCGCCACCTGCGAGCCCAGCTCGAGGACGAGGGCCACGAGACGCGGGTGATCGCCCGGGAGAAGGACGTCACCTGCGCCCTGCTCGAGCGCTTCGAGATCCCCCACCGCATCGTCGGGCGAGCCGGCTCCGGCCGCCTCCACCAGGCCCGGGAGCTCGTCACCAGGGTGACGGCGCTGGTGCGCGAAGGCAGGGAGATGGACGCCGACGTCGTCCTCACCCGAAACCCCAGCGGCGTGCAGGCCGCGACCATCTTGCGCATCCCCGGGGTGTTCGACACCGATGACGGCCCCGCCGTGGGCATCCACTGGAAGACCGCCGCCCCCTTCGCCGACATCATCACCACCCCCGACTGCCTGCCGCCCCTCGGGCCCAAGCAGCGCACCTATCCCGGCTACAAGGCGCTCGCCTACCTGCACCCCGACCACTTCACGCCCGACCCCGCGGTGCTCGACGAGCTGGGGGTGGCGCCGGGCGAACCCTTCTCCATCGTGCGGATCGTGGCTCTCCACGCCTCCCACGACCGCCAGATCACCGGTCTCGCCCCCGGCGACCGCGACCGGATCATCAAGGAGCTGCGGTCCCGGGGCAAGGTCTTCATCTCCATGGAGGGTGGACTCCCGCCCGGGCTCGACGATCTGCGCCTGCCCGTGGGACCGCACCGGCTCCACGACGCCCTCGCCTTCGCCCAGCTCTGCGTCGGCGACTCCCAGACCATGACGGCCGAGGCGGCACTGCTCGGCACGCCTGCCCTCTACCTCAGCGCCTTCCACGGCCGGGTCCCCTACCTCGTCGACCTCGAGGCGCGCTACGGCCTGGTCGAGTCGTTCGCCCCGACGGAGGCCGACGCCCTCATCGAACGCACCATCACCCTGGCCGACGACGCCGGCGCCAGGGACCGGTGGACCGAGCGCCGGGCCGCCGTGCTCGGCGACAAGGTCGACGTCTCGACGTGGTACCGCGAGCTGCTCGACGAGGTCGTCGGAGCCCGGATGGCCGCCCGCTCCTGATCCTCGGGCGAGGCGCCGGCGACGTCGCTCAGCGGGTCCGGCGCACCTCGGTCACCACCAGGTCGACCCGCAAGCGCCGCCACGACCGGTCGCCACGCGGGTGATCGGCGAGCACGGGCAGCTCGACCTCCACCACCCCGACCCGCCGCCCCACCGCCACGCCGCGCACGCGGCGACCGGCGCCGGGACGGATCACCGCGTGGGCGCCGGGGGCCACCACCTCCACCGCGAGCGCCCGCGCTTCACCCGCCTCCTCCAGCAGCTCGCCCACCCGGGCCACGTCGACGGGTCGGTCGCCGAACTGGAAGGCCGGTTGGCGGCCGTTGAGGATCCGCCGGTCGAACGACTCGATCATCGGCAGGGAGAAGACCCGGTGGGTGTTGAGGTGGAACCAGCCCTCGGGCAGGTCGGACTGCATCCCCACGAAGAGGAGCAGCTCGGGCTCGCCATCCGGGCCGGTCGTCAGCCGGTCGAGCTCGGCCATGTGGTCGTGGAACCCGGCGAAGTAGGTGTCCTGGCGCACCAGGGCGGTGCTGGCGGTCAGCTCGGCGAGCGCCACCACGACCACCACGACCACCACGGCTCCACCCACGACCCGCCCGCCCCGCCGCCCCTCGAGACGCCGGAGGCCGGCCCGGACCGCCCGCTCCCCGAGCGCCAGCCCCCACAGCGACAGGATGGCCACCACCGGGAACACCTCGCTGAAGAGGTAGCGCTCCCAGTACAGGTAGGTGAACGACTCGCGCATCTCGGGGATCCGGTAGGCGAAGAGCACGGCGAAGGCCCCGGCCACCAGCACCGCCGGCGCCAGCAGTGCCCGGGTGGGCGCGGGCTCGGTGGGCAGCGAGCGCAGCACGGCCACCGCCCCGGCGGCCGCCACCAGGCCCAGGGCGATCCCGTAGGTCCCCAGGCCGGCGCCCATGCCGGCCGGGCCCAGCACCACCACGGCGACGACACAGCCGGCCAGTGCGGCCGGCACCACCCCAACGCGCACCGCCGCCAGCACCGGCGACGACCGGGGCGGGCCCATGAGTCGGTTGAGCCCGTCGAGCGCCACCACGAGGGCGGCCGTAGCCACCAGGACCACCGCGAGGCCGACGACGAAGGCAGCGCCGCGGCCGACCTCCTCCACCACGTCGACCACCTCGCGCTGGAGGTAGCTGCGCAGGTTGTGCTCGACGAAGTACGGGTGCGAGAACCGGGTGTTGTAGGCGAACCCGACGTAGGTGGCGACCGTGGCC
Organism: Acidimicrobiales bacterium; assembly: GCA_035512495.1. NCBI lineage: Bacteria > Bacillati > Actinomycetota > Acidimicrobiia > Acidimicrobiales > Acidimicrobiales bacterium. The sequence goes on along the minus strand of DATKDW010000017.1, from coordinate 47,804 downwards.
GCGGCCAGGAACGTCGCCAGCCGCCGGGCGTGGTCGCGAGGCACGAGCACGGCGGCCACCGCCACCCCCACGACGAGGACGGGCAGGAGGAGCAGGGCGTTGCCCCTGGTCACCATCTGCAACCCGACGAACCCCCCGGCCACGGCCGCCTCGGCGTGGTGACCGCGCTGGAGGGCCAGCAGCACGAACAGCAGGAGGGCGACGAGCAGGACGGCGTAGAGCGACTCCGACGTCGGCAGCAGCGAGAACCACACCGGCCCCACGTGCAGCGCCACGACCGCCGCCAGGGCGGTGCGCACCACCGGCCGGAAGCCCAGCTCGTAGGCGATGGTGACGAGGCCGGCGATCAGGAGCATCCCGAGGAAGGGGACGAGGTCGACCACGGCGGCCTGGCCGACCACCAGCTTCGACAGCGCCAGGGCGATGCTGAACAGCTGGAGGAACCACTGGATGAACGGACCGCCATCGGCGACGACGTTGCCCCGGTTCACGTACTCCCCGAAGTCCGCCGTCTGGGCCAGGAAGTACACCGGGTGCAGGCGCAGGGCCAGGGCGCCGATCAGCACCACGGCCATCGCCGCCCCCGGCCACGTCAGCCGGGGTCGCGGAAGCGGCCGGAGCTGGCCGCTGACGACGACCGCCACCCATCCGGCGACGGCGATCGCCGCCACCGGCAGCCCCACGCTGACCCGGCTGATGCCCACCGAGTGCGCGGTGGAGAGCGCCACCGCCAGGACCAGGCCGAGGCCGAGCAGCTGGCCCTGCACCAGCAGGCTCGACAACGACCGCGCGTGACCCCGGGCGAGGAGGATCGCCAACGGCACGCCGGGCACGGCGAGCAGCGCAGCGAACACACAGACGTGGAGCGCGGTGAGGATGGCGGTCTCCGGCGGATGAGGGGGTGGGCCATCATCCCACGGCGGTCGGTGGCGCCGAGGTCTGGCTCCTGGTCTACGGCGCCGTGCGGGCGGCGGGACGCCTACGCTCGCGCCCCGTGCCCACCGACGCCGACCGCCTCGCCGCCCTCCTGCGGACCTGGCTCGCCACCGAGCTGGTGGTGGTCGACGTCGGGGCCCGGTGGGGGGTGGGCGACCGGTGGGCGCCGTTCGGCGCCAACGTCTCGGTCATCGGCTTCGACCCCGACGAGGGCGAGTGCGCCCGCCTCAACGCCCTGGCTCGACCTCAGGTCGAGGGTGAGACCTCGGGCCCACGGGTCGTCTACGAGCCCGTCGCCCTGGGCCGGGAGGCCGACACCGCCACCCTCCACCTCACCGTCGAGCCGGCCTGCTCGTCGCTCTACCCGCCGGTGGAAGCCCTGGTCAGGCAGCGTCCCGAGCTGTCGGTGATCGCCCCCGCCGGCACCGCCGAGGTCGCCATGACCACCCTCGACCTGTGGTCGAGGGACGCTGGCGTCGACCGGGTCGACGTGATGAAGCTCGACACCCAGGGCTCCGAGCTCGGCGTGCTCGAGGGCGCCGAGGCCACCCTGGCGGGGGTGCGCCTCCTCGAGGTCGAGGTCGAGTTCAACGAGATCTACGAGGGCCAGCCCCTCTTCGGTGACGTCGACCGCTTCCTCCGCGCCCGCGGCTTCGTGCTGTGGCGGCTCCAGCAGCTCGTCCACTACGGGCTGCCCGACGCCGACGCCGCCGCCGTCGAGCTTCCCGACCGGCAGTTCTTCGATTCGGCGCCGGTGGAGGTGGCCGGCCACGGCGGACAGCTCTTCTGGGGCCACGCCTACTTCGTGGCGGCCGACCTGGCCTTCCCCGGGGCCACCACCCCCACCTGGGACCAGGCCGTGCGCGACGCCTGTGCCGCCACCGCCTTCGGCTTCACCGACCTGGCCCGCAGCGTGCTCGGGCGCGCCACCAACGCCCCCGCCGGTGCCCGGGAGGCCCTCGCAGGCTCCTAGCAGCCAGACGAACGAACCCCTACTCGACGGGGGGCTGGGTGGGGTGGGGCATGCAGAGCTCGTCGTACTCGGCGATGACGATCTCGCCGGCGTCGGGCCCGCACGCCGCGCAGGCGGGGTCGCGGTTGACCTTGAAGGTCCGGAACGACTCCTCCATGGCGTCGTAGGCCAGCAGCCGGCCGGCCAGGCTGTCGCCGAGGCCGAGGAGCAGCTTGATGGCCTCCATGGCCTGGATGGAGCCGATGATGCCGGGCAGCACGCCCAGCACGCCCGCCTCGGCGCAGCTCGGCGCCAGCTCGGCGGGGGGCGGCTCGGGGATCATGCAGCGGTAGCAGGGCCCCTCGTAGGGGTGGAACACCGTGGCCTGGCCCTCGAAGCGGAAGATCGAACCGTGCACGACGGGGATGCGCTTGAGCAGCGAGGCGTCGTTGACCAGGTAGCGGGTGGGGAAGTTGTCGGTGCCGTCGACGATGACGTCGTAGCCGTCGATGATGTCGAGGACGTTGTCGGCCCCGAGGCGGGTGTCGTAGGTGACGACGTCGACGTCGGGATTGAGCAGGGTGAGGGTCTTCTTGGCCGAGTCGACCTTGCGGTCGCCGATGCGGTCGACGTTGTGCAGGATCTGGCGCTGCAGGTTGGAGTCGTCGACGACGTCCATGTCGATGATGCCGATGGTGCCCACGCCGGCCGCCGCCAGGTAGAGCGCCGCGGGTGAGCCGAGGCCGCCGGCGCCGAGGAGCAGCGCCGAGGAGTCCAGCAGGCGCTGCTGGCCGGCGGGGCCGACCTCGGGCAGCAGCAGGTGGCGCTGGTAGCGGTTGCGCTGCTCGGCCGAGAGCGTGCGCGGGGCCTTCCAGTCGCGGCCCTCGTCCTTCCAGCGGTTGAAGCCGCCGGCCATGGAGACGACATCGGTGTAGCCGAGCTCGGCGAGGGTCTTGGCGGCGAAGGCGGAGCGGGCGCCGCCGGCGCAGTGGACCACGACCTTGGCGTCGCGGTCGGCGATGCGGTCCTCCACCTGGGCCTCGAGGTTGCCACGGGCGATGTGGACGGCGCCGGGGATGGCGCCCTGCTCGTACTCGTCGGGCTCCCGGACGTCGAGGACGACCGCTCCATCGGCGATGGCGGCCGCCGCCCCCTCGGTGTCGACCTCGGTGATCTCGGTCTTGGTCTTGGCGAGAAGGTCCCTGAAGCTGGCCATGGCACAAATCCTACCCAGTAGGTCGGGATTTGCTCAAGCCCGGACCCTCAGGCCCAGAAACCACCGAGAGCGGGCGTCTCACCACTCAAGGAGGTGGCCGAATCCGACGATGAGACTGTATGAGGATCTTGGCCCGCAGCCCCCGCAACGTGCTCGCACGGCGGCTGCTCGTCCTCGTCGCCACCCTCGCCATCGCCACCACCGGCCTGCTGGGGGCGGACACGACCGTGGCCGAGGCCCAGAGCTCCACCGCCTCCGAGATGGAGCACGAGTTCTTCACCCTCCTCAACGACGAGCGCACCGCCAGGGGCCTGGCGGCCCTCGACGCCGATTCCGGGATGGCCGGGATCGCACACGACTGGTCGGGCGTGATGTCGACCACCCACCTCCACCACCGCCCCGACCTCCTCGAGCAGGTCGAGGCCCGCGTCACCACGGAGTGGACCCGCATCGGCGAGAACGTGGGTCGCGGCGGGTCGGTGGCCACCCTCCACCAAGCCTTCATGGACTCGCCCACCCACTACGACAACGTCGTCGGGCGCTACAACCGCCTCGGCGTCGGCGTGGTCCTGAGCGGCTCGACCATCTGGGTCACCTTCAACTTCCTCGAGGGCCCGGCCCTGGCCGAGACTGCCGCCGTCAGCCCCACCCACCCGACCTTCACCGACGTGGCCCAGGACGCCTACTTCTACGGCGCGGTCGACTGGGCGTGGAAGGTCTCGATCACCACCGGCACCACCGACACCACCTTCAGCCCCAACGGGGGCGTCACCCGGGCCCAGGCCGTGACCTTCCTCTGGCGGGCCGCCGGCAGCCCGACGTCGGGCACGCACGGCTTCACCGACGTGGTCCCCGGCTCCTACTACGACCAGGCCGTGGCCTGGGCATCGACGGCCGGCATCACCACCGGCACCTCGCCGACCACCTTCGGGCCCCACCTGACGGTGAGCAGGGCCCAGATGGTGACCTTCCAGTGGCGGGCGGCAGGCCAGCCGGCCTCCGGCTCGCACCCCTTCACCGACGTCGAGGCGGGCTCCTACTACGAGCCGGCGGTGGCGTGGGCGGCGGAGCAGGGCATCACCACCGGCGCCACGCCCACCCAGTTCAACCCCATGAGCGGCGTCACCCGCGGCCAGTCGGTCACCTTCCTGTGGCGGGCGGCCGGCACCCCCACCGTCTGAGCGAGCCCTGATCCGGACCTGAGGGCCCTGAGCGACGGCGGCTCTCCTAGACGCCCACCAGCGTCGGGAGCACCCGGCCGATCTGGCCCCGCAGCACCTCGGCGGCGATGGGGTCGTAGGGCGTCGGCTGGGCGTTGACGATCACCACCGGCGCCCCGTGGTGGTGGGCCACCGACACCACCTGGGCGATGGGGTACACCGAGAGGGTGGACCCGACGGCGAGGAACAGGTCGCAGTCGGCCGCCGCCTCGTCGGCCCGCTCGAGGTCGACCGGGTCGAGCTGCTGGCCGTACGAGACCGTCGCCGACTTGAGGATGCCCCCGCAGGCCTCGCCGTCGGACCCGACCGGTGCCCGGCAGGCCGGGTCGTCCTCACCGAGGCGGACCCGGTCGAGGGCCTCGGCCATGGGGCCGCCCGCGTCGCAGGAGAGGCACACCCACCGACGCATGGTGCCGTGGGCCTCGATGACCAGGTCCGGGTCGTTGCCGGCGGCATGGTGCAGCCCGTCGACGTTCTGGGTGATGAGGGCGCGCAGCGTGCCCCGCCGCTCGAGCGCAACCAGGGCCAGGTGGCCGGCGTTGGGCTCCGCCGACCACGCCGTCGAGTCGAGGCGGCTCCGCCACGCCAGCCGCCGCACCTCGGGGTCGCGGACGTAGTAGGCGATGTTCGAGGTCGCCTCGGCCTTGGGGTTGCGGGTCCAGAGCCCCTTCGGACCCCGGAAGTCGGGGATCCCCGAGTCGGTGGAGATGCCGGCGCCGGTGAGCACCGTGATGCTCTCGGCGCCGTCCACCAGCGCCCGCGCCCGGGCCAGCGCCGCCTCGTCCACGCCGTGGTCGTCCGGCTCCGTCGCCTCACCGTCCATCCGTCGAGCATCGCAGAGGCGCCCCGCGCCCGCTCGTCGCGTTTGCGGAGCCTGTGGGCGGGTAGCGCGGAGCCATGAGAAACCTGCTGAGAACCCTGCTGACGCTCATGCTGGCCCTGGGCCTCCTTGCCGGCTGCGGCGACGACGGCGACGGCGACGCCGACGTGACCACAGACGACCTCGAGGACGTCGGCGACGACCTGCGGGACGTGGCCAACGACGCGTGGGCCAGCCTGCGGACCAACGCCGAGCGCCTGATCGACAAGGCGGCGACTGGCGACGACGAGGCCCGGGACGAGCTGCTCGCCCAGTGCCGCGACTCCCTCCAGGAGCTCCGCAAGGCCGAGGACCCCGGTGCCGATCGGCTCCAGAGCCTCTGCGACGAGATCCGCGACGCCGATGACGACACCGCCTGGGACGAGGTGCGCCGCGAGATCGAGGAGATGGGCGACGGCAGCTGACCCTCCGCCGTCGGGCGAGCAGGGGGTCGGGCGAGCAGGGGGTCGGGCAAGCAGGGGGTCGACGGACCCCTTGACGGCGACGGCGACCGGTGGCATGGTCAGCACTAGAAGAACATGAAATGACATGAACGCCGCTTCCCCGCCGCCTCGCCCCCACCGCCGTTGGAGGAACCCCATGCGTGCCGCCCTGCCCGAGCCGACCACCGACCACCTCCGCATCGTGGCCTGGTCCGATCCCGTGATCGATGCCGTCGGGCACGATCCGCGGTCGGCCTACGTCGAGACCTTCTGGCTGGGCGTCCTCGGCCCCAGCACCACCTGGTTGATCCGTCGCCTGGCCGCCGGCCTCGACGAGGCACCGGAGGGCTTCGACCTGCCCCTCGGCGACACCGCCCGCTCGCTCGGCCTCGGCGGCGAGGGGCGGCACTCCCCGTTCGTGCGGGCCCTCGGGCGCTGTGTGCAGTTCGACCTGGCTCATCCCGACGGCGACGACATGCTGGCGGTGCGCCGGCGGCTGCCGCCGCTCACCCGGCGCCAGCTGGTCCGCCTGCCCGAGTCGGTCCAGCTCGCCCACCAGCGCCACGTCGAGGCCGACCTGGCCACGCCCCCGCTCGAGAAGATGCGCCGGCGCTCCCGCCGCCTCGCCCTCTCCCTCCTCGAGCTGGGCGAGACCCTGGAGGAGACCGAGCGCCAGCTGCTGCGCTGGCGCTTCCACCCCTCGCTCTGCCACGAGTCCGCCCGCTGGGCGTGGGACCGCCACTGCGACGCCCGCGCCGCCGCCAGCGCCAAGGCGAGCAAGGCGAGCAAGGCCGGCGCCGAGGCGAGCACAGCGAGCACCGCGAGCACCGCGAGCACCGCGAGCACAGCGAGCACCGAGGCGAGCCAGGCGAGCACCGAGGCGAGCACAGCGAGCAGGGCGAGCGCAGCGAGCGAGGCCAGCCCCGCGGCGAGCACGGCGCGCGTCCCGGCTTCGGCCGCGACCGCGACCGCGAGCGTGCCCGACGACAGCCTCACCGTCCGGGCGCTTCCCACCTCGCCGGCGGACGCCGACCAACCGGTCAGGCCCGACGGTCCGGCTGCCGCCTGATCGCACCCTGCGCCCGGCGCCTCCCCCTCGGCACCGGGCGCAGGGTCGCCTCTCCCCAGCCCCAGCGCCACCACACCAGTTCTCATGGCGCTTCCTCACGGTCCAGCGCCATCGCGCCGCCCCAAAGCGGAAGGAACCGCCACGAGAGTGGGTGCACGGGCGATCATCGACGATGGGCTGCGTCGGGTGGCCCGGCGCCAGCACGGCTGCGTCACCCTGGCGCAGGCGCGAGCCGCCGGCGCCAGCCCAGCGGCCCTCAGCCGACGGGTGCGATCGGGCCGGCTCGAGCGACGGCACGCCGGCGTCTACCAGCTCCCCGACCTCGCCGACGAGCTCACCGCGGCCACGGCCATCCTGCTGGCCTGCCCAGCCGCCGTCCTGTCGCATCGGGGTGCGGCCCGCGTCCTCGAGCTGGACGGGGTCGACGGGTCCCACGCCGAGGTGACGGTCCCACCCTCCACCCACCTGCGCGCTGATGGGGTCCACCGCAGCGCCGACCTCGCGTCGCACGAGGTCATCGTCGTCGGCGGGCTGCGGACGACCGACGCCACGCGAACCCTCTGCGACCTGGGCGCGGTGTGCTCCCTCGACGTGGTGGAACAGGCGCTCGAGTCGGCGTTGCGCCGACGGCTCACCTCCCTCCCCCGACTGCGATGGCGCATCGAGGCCCTCGCCCGCAGCGGCCGGAGCGGCCCGCCGCAGCTCCGACTCGTCCTCGATCGGCGTCCTCCGGGTCCACCGACGGAGAGCATGCTCGAGACGCTCTTCGTGCAATGCGTCCGCGCCGGGGGCCTGCCGGATCCCATCCGTCAGCACCAGGTTCGTGACGCCGGCGGTCGCTTCATCGCCCGGGCCGATCTCGCGTACCCGTCGCACCGCGTGCTCATCGAGCTCGACAGCTGGGAGCACCACCACGACCGCCGCGCCTTCCAGCACGACCGGGGCCGCCAGAACGCCCTGGTGACGCTGGGCTGGACCGTCCTCCGCTTCACCTGGGAGGACGTGACCTGCCACCCCGCCGACACCGCAGGGGTGGTGCGCGCCGCCATCGCTGCCCGCCCACCGGTCTCATGACGGTTTCTGTCGCTTGAAGGCCCTCCGAGGTGCCGAAGCGGAAGAAACCGGCATCAGACAGCGCCCCCCGCCCGTCCCACACCGCTTCGGGGACCCGGAGGTGGCGGCCTCGGTAGTGTCGGCGGGGTGAGCTTCTACACGCGGAAGGGCGACGACGGCACGACCGGGCTGTTCTTCGGCGGTCGTGTGCGCAAGGACAGCGCCGCCCCCGAGGCGTTCGGCACCGTCGACGAGGCCCAGGCCGCCATCGGGCTGGCCCGAGCCGAGGCCGAGACCGGCTCCGAGCTCGACGAGCTGTGCCTCCACGTCGAGCGCGACCTCTACGTGCTCATGGCCGAGCTGGCCACCGCGGTCGAGAACCGCCGCAAGCTGGCCCCCGGCCAGACGCTGGTGACGCCGGAGATGGTGCTCGCCGTCGAGGCCCGCACCGACGACCTCGCCACCCGCTTCGAGATGCCGACCGACTTCGTCCTGCCCGGTGGCAACCGCACCTCGGCCCTGCTCGAGGTGGCGCGCACCGTCGTGCGCCGGGCCGAGCGGGCGGCGGTGCCGGCGGCGGCCGATGGGTCGTCGGTGGTGCCCTACCTGAACCGCCTCTCCTCGCTGCTGTGGGCCATGGCCCGGTGGCAGGAGGGCGGCGCCGTGCTGAGCAAGGACCAGACCAACCTGACCAACTCCCGGGAGAGCTGATGCCGATCACGATCACCGCCGCCAACGCCGTCCCCGACGACGCCGAGGTCGTCGGCGTCCCCGTCGCCGAGGGCAGCAACGGGCCCGAGGTGGTGGGCGGCGGGGCGGCCGCCGCCGGGGTCGACGTCGACGCTCTCATCGCCCGCCTCGTCGCCGAGTCGTTCGACCCGAAGGTCGGCGCCACCGCCCTCGTGGCCGGCCTGGGCGACGACGACGCCCCGAGCGTGATCGCCGTCGGGATGGGCGACACCTCCGCGCTCACCCTCGACGTCCTCCGCCGTGCCTCCGCCGCGGTCGTGCGCGCCGCATGGAAGCGCACCTCGGTGGCCACCCTCGTCCTCGACGCGGCACCGGCCGAGCTGCACCGGGGCTCGGCCGCCCAGGCCGTCGCCGAGGGCGCGGCGCTGGCCGCCTATCGCTTCACCCGCTTCAAGTCCGACCCCGACGCCTGCACGATCGAGGCCGTGACCGTGGTGGGCAAGGGCGGCAAGCCGGTGGCCGCCGGCGTCGAGCGCGGCGCCACCATCGCCGGCGGCGTGGCGCTCGCCCGCGACCTCGTCAACACCCCGCCCGGCCACCTCTCCCCCGTCGCCTTCGCCGACATCGCTGTCGAGACGGCCGGCGCCGCGGGCATCGAGGTCGAGGTGATCGACGAGAAGCAGGCGGCGAAGATGGGCCTCGGCGGCATCGCCGGCGTCGGTCAGGGCTCGGACAACCCGCCCCGCCTGGTGAAGCTGACCTACACCCCCGAGGGCAAGGCCCGCGGCCACGTGGCCCTGGTGGGCAAGGGCATCACCTTCGACTCCGGCGGGCTGTCGCTCAAGACGGGCGAGGGGATGATGACCATGAAGACCGACATGAGTGGCGCCGCCGCCGTGCTCGCCACCATGTCGATCCTGCCCGCCCTCGCCCCCAAGGTCGCGGTCACCGCCTTCCTGTGCCTGGCCGAGAACATGCCGAGCGGCAGCGCCATCCGCCCCGGCGACGTCCTCAAGATCCGCAACGGCACCACCGTGGAGGTGCTCAACACCGACGCCGAGGGGCGACTGGTGCTGGCCGACGGCCTCTCCCTGGCCGCCGAGGAGGGCGTCGACGCCATCGTCGACCTCGCCACCCTCACCGGGGCGTGCCTGGTGGCCCTGGGCCCGACCATCGCCGGCCTCATGGGCAACCACGACGGCTGGGTCGACGCCGTCGGCGAGGCGGCCGGGCGGGCCGGGGAGACGGTGTGGCACCTGCCGCTGCCCGGCGACTACCGCAAGATGCTCGACTCCGACATCGCCGACCTCAAGAACATCGGCGGCAAGCACGCCGGTGCCCTCCCCGCCGGGCTGTTCCTGCAGGAGTTCGTCGGCGACGTGCCGTGGGTCCACCTCGACATCGCCGGGCCGGCGTCAGTCGAGGAGGACCAGCCCCACGTGCCCAAGGGCGGCACCGGCTTCGGTGTGCGGACCCTCATCGAGGCCCTCGCCGGCTTCGCCAAGCCGAAGGGCCGGGGCCAGACCGCCCGCCAGGAGCCCACCCGGGCCTGAGCCCGGCCCACACCGCGCTCTCGTGGCGGTTCCTTCCGCTCCGGCGGGCGCGGACCGTCAGCAGCGGCAGCAAGCGTCACGAGAACGGACTCGCACCGGGGGTGCGTAGCCTCGGCCGCAGTGCCGACGACCCGCCCGCCCGCCGACCGGGACCCCGCGCTCGACCGGCGCCGGAGCCCGATGGCGGTGCTTGCGCTGGTCGCCCTCGTGGCGATCGCCGCCATGGTCACCCTCGGCGATGACGAAGGGAACGAGGACGACGACGACCCCGAGCAACGGGTACCTCCGGTGACCACCACCACCGAGGCACCCGAGGTCGAGGTGGTCGCCCTGCGGGAGGCACCGTGGCCGGCGGGCGAGGCCGGCCTCGTCGTGGCCCTGGTCGTCGCCGGCGGTGACCTGTGGGTGGTGGACGTCGACGCCGGCCGCGTCACGTCGCGGTTGCTGCCCGACCTGGCGGGTGGCACGACGCTGCCCCGCCTCGGCGCCGTCACCGGCGGCCACCTCGTGGCCTCGTGGTCGGGCCGGGTCCACGCCGTGCCCCTCGCCGGCGGCCCGACGGTCGACCTCGGCCCGGTGGCCTCCGACGTCCCCCAGCCCGCCGTCTTCGCCTCTGCCCGGGACGGCGCGGTGTGGGTGGTAACCGACGTCGACGACGACCACGGAGCCGGCCCGGCCACCGGCAGGGAGGTGGCGCTCGAGGAGCGTGGCGTCGACGGCTCCGTCCTCACCCGAACGACCGGCACCTTTCCGCGCGAGGCGCCGCCCTTCGCCGACAGCGGCGACGACGAGCACCGGCTGGTGACGACCGTCGACGCCGGCGACGACGGCCTCACCTACGTGCTGGTCGACCCCGACACCCACGGCCAGGTGCCGGTGGCCACCGTCGCCCGCCCGGCCATGGTCCTGGCGGCCGGCGGCGGGACCCTCGCCGTGGTCCAGCTCGACGAGTGCAGCCCCAGCTGCGAGGTGGTGCTGGTCGACCTGGCCAACCGCGTCGAGCGGCGGGTGCCCGCACCCGACGGCGCCGGGGCCCGGCTGGCGCCGGGCTCGGTGGCGCCCGGTGGTCGCTGGATGGTCCACGTGGCGTCGTCGACCGACGGCGCCGACCCCCGCCCCCGCTACGTCGTCACCGACCTCGCCACCGCCCGCAGCCGGGTGACCGAGGTGACGGTCGGGCCGGAGGTGGCCTGGTCGGCCGATGGGAGCCACTTCGTCGCCTCACCCACACCGCGGGGCGGGCGGGGGACCGACTCACGCCTGTTCGCCTACGACGTGCACGCCGGCGAGGTGATGGAGCTGCCCGTCCGGGTGCAGATCCCCGTCGCCGCCCCGTGGTACCTGGCGGGCGCCCGGCCGTGAATCGATGGCGGGGCCGACCAGGGCCCTCGGTAGCCTTGGCGCGGTGGACTTCCTCGATGCGGCACGCGAGCGGGTCGTCATCTTCGACGGCGCCTTCGGCACCTGGGTGCAGGACCGCGACCTCACCGCCGACGACTTCGGCGGCCCGGCCTTCGAGGGCTGCAACGAGATCCTCGTCGACACCCGCCCCGACGTCATCCGCACCATGCACGACGAGTTCCTCGCGGTCGGCGTCGACGCCATCGAGACGGCGAGCTTCGGGTCCTTCGCCGTGCCGCTGGCGGAGTACGGCATCGCCAACCGGGCCCACGAGCTGTCGCTGAAGTCGGCGCAGATCGCCCGGGAGGCGGCCGATACGGCGTCGACCCCCGACCGGCCCCGCTGGGTGGCGGGCTCCATCGGTCCCGGCACCAAGATGCCCACCCTCGGCCACATCCGGTTCGCCGAGCTGCGCGACCGCTACGAGGAGATGGCCCACGGCCTGCTCGAGGGCGGGGTCGACCTGTTCCTCGTCGAGACGCAGTTCGACCTGCTCGGCGTCAAGGCGGCGATGATCGGCTGCCGCCGGGCCATGGCCACGCTGCAGCGCCAGGTACCCATCCAGGTGCAGGTCACCATCGAGCTCACCGGCCGCATGCTCCCCGGCACCGAGATCGGCGCCGCCCTGCTGGCCCTCGATGCCATGCGCCCCGACGTCATCGGCCTCAACTGCGCCACCGGCCCCACGGAGATGCACGAGCACCTCCGCCACCTCAGCGCGCACGCCCGCATGCCGATCTCGGCGCTGCCCAACGCCGGCCTGCCCGAGGTCGTCGACGGGGCGGTCCACTACGACCTCACCCCCGAGGGCCTGGCCGACCACCTCGAGCACTTCGTCTCGGACCTCGGCGTGAGCGTGATCGGCGGCTGCTGCGGCACCACGCCGGCGCACCTCGCCGCCGTGGTCGAGCGCTGCGCCGGCCTCACCCCCGCCGCCCGCGAGCCCCGCCACGAACCGGGGGCAACGTCGCTGTACACCGCGGTCCCCTTCCGCCAGGACGCCAGCTTCCTGGTGGTGGGCGAGCGCACCAACGCCAACGGCTCGAAGATGTTCCGCGAAGCCATGCTCGCCGGCGACTGGGACACCACCGTGGCCATGGCCAAGGAGCAGGTGCGCGAGGGCGCCCACGTGCTCGACGTGTGCGTCGACTACACCGGCGCCGACGGCTCCGCCGACATGGAGGAGGTGGCGTCGCGCTTCGCCACCCAGGCCAGCCTGCCCCTGATGCTCGACTCCACCGAGCCCGAGGTCATCGAGGTCGGCCTGCAGTGGCTGGGCGGCAAGGCCATCCTCAACTCGGTCAACCTCGAGGACGGCGACGCGCCCGGCACCCGCTTCGACCGCTTCCTCACCCTGGCGCGCGAGTACGGCGCCGCCGTGGTGGCCACCTGCATCGACACCGAGGGCCAGGCCCGCACCGCCGAGTGGAAGCTGCGGGCGGCAAAGGCCATCCACGACCTCGCGGTGGAGCGCTACGGCCTCGAGCCGAGCGACCTGATCTTCGACCCGCTGGCCCTGCCGCTGTCGACCGGCATGGACGAGAGCCGCCGCGACGGCATCGAGACCATCGAGGGCATCCGCCGCATCAAGGCCGAGCTGCCCGGGGTGTCCACCATCCTCGGACTCTCCAACGTCAGCTTCGGGCTCACCCCCGCCGCACGCCACGTCCTCAACTCGGTCTTCCTCCACGAGTGCGTCCAGGCCGGCCTCGACGCCGCCATCGTCCACGCCGCCCGCATCCTCCCCATGGCCAAGATCGACGAGCGGGCCAAGGAGATCTGCCTCGACCTCATCTACGACCGTCGGCGCCCCGCCTCCGTGGCGAACGGAGAAGACGCCTACGACCCCCTCCAGGAGCTGCTCGCCCTGTTCGAGGGCGTGACCGCCGCCGAGCTGCGCGGCAGCGGCGAGGACAAGACCGGCTGGTCGATCGAGCGGCGACTGGAGTCGCGCATCATCGACGGCGACCGCGACGGGCTGGAGGCCGAGCTCGACGAGGCCCTCACCGGTGGGCTCACCGCCCTGACCATCGTCAACGACGTGCTGCTGGCGGGCATGAAGGTGGTGGGCGACCGCTTCGGCGCCGGCGAGATGCAGCTGCCGTTCGTGCTCCAGTCGGCCGAGACCATGAAGGCCGCCGTCGCCCACCTCGAGCCCCACATGGAGAAGGCCGACCAGGGCGGCAAGGGCACGATCGTGCTGGCCACGGTGAAGGGCGACGTCCACGACATCGGCAAGAACCTGGTCGACATCATCCTCACCAACAACGGCTACGACGTGCACAACCTCGGCATCAAGATCCCCATCGCCGAGATGATCACCAAGGCCGCCGAGGTCAAGGCCGACGCCATCGGGATGAGCGGCCTGCTCGTGAAGTCGACGCTGGTCATGCGCGAGAACCTCGAGGAGCTCAACACCCGGGGCATGGCCGAGATCCCCGTGCTGCTCGGCGGGGCGGCGCTCACCCGCACCTACGTCGAGCGCGACCTGCGCGAGGTCTACGACGGCCGCCTGTTCTACGGCAAGGACGCCTTCGAGGGCCTGCGCACCCTCGACCAGCTGCGCGACATGACCCGCAGCGGCACCGACGACCCCGCCTTCGGCCGCGAGCCCGGTGGGCGCAACCTGCCCCCGCGGCGCAGCCAACGGGTCATCCCCGACGTCGAGGTCCCCGAGCGCTCGCCCGAGGTCGCCGTCGACAACGAGGTGTTCAAGCCGCCGTTCCTGGGCTCCCGCGTCGTCAAGGGCATCGCCATCGACGAGATCGCCGACTACATCAACGAGACGGCGCTGTTCCGCAACCAGTGGATGTTCCGGCCCCAGAAGGGCGAGGACGACGCCGCCTTCAAGGACCGCGTCCGGCCGATCCTGCGCGAGAAGCTGGCCGAGGCCAAGGCGTCGGGCGTGCTCGTGCCCCAGGTGGTCTACGGCTGGTTCGCCGCCAACGCCGATGGCGACGACCTGGTGCTCTACACCGACGACACCCGCACCGAGGAGCAGACACGCTTCTCGTTCCCCCGCCAGCGCGAGGACCCGTTCCTCTGCATCGCCGACTTCTTCCGGCCGGTGTCGTCCGGCGAGGCCGACTACGCGGCGTTCCACATCGTGACCATGGGCGCCGCGGTCTCCGAGGCCACCGCCGAGCTGTTCGCCACCGACGCCTACACCGAGTACCTGCTGCTCCATGGCATCGGGGTCGAGATGGCCGAGGCCCTCGCCGAGCTGTGGCACCGCCGCATCCGCGAGGAGTGGGGCTTCGCAGACGAGGACGGGCCCAGCCTCCAGGGTCTGTTCCGCCAGCAGTACCGCGGCGGGCGCTACTCGTGGGGCTACCCGGCGTGTCCCGACCTCGAGGACAACGTCAAGGTCGCCGAGCTCCTCGGCGCCGACCGCATCGGCCTCGAGGTGAGCGAGGAGACGGGCTACCAGTTCCACCCCGAGCAGACCACCTCGGCCATCATCTGCCACCACCCGAGGGCCAAGTACTTCGTAGCACGGTAAGGGGCTCACGGGTCCTGTCACCGAGCGGGGCGCCGGTTACGGTCTGGCCGATGAGAGGTCGAGCGCTGGTGGTCGTGCTCCTCGCCGTCCTGTCGGCGTGCTCGCCAGGTGGCGACGACGAACAGCTCGCCGACCCGCGGGACGCCCTCACCCCGACCTACGAACCGGCCGGCTCAGAAGGGCAGTCGACGCCGGACGACGATCCCGATGGGTCGGGGTCCGGGAACGACGGGCCGTCCGAGGACCCGAGTGCTCCCGACGCCGGTTCGACGGCGCCTCCGCCCGGCGACGACGGCGAGGACCCGAGCGAGCTCCTGCCCGGGGACCCAGGTGATGACACCGCGGCGCGGGCGGAGCGGCCGGCGACCACGTCGTCGATGACCGACCCGGTGCGCGACCCGACCCCGGCGGTGACCACCGCCCCGCGGCCGGCGTGGGCCGACCTGGCCGGCGGCACCCTCACCATCGCCGGCGACGCCGTCGACCTGCGCATCCGCCTGGCCGCCGAGGTGCCCGCCACCGCACCCGACGACGAGCACACCATGAACGTGGCCAGCTTCTTCGACGTCGACGGCGACGGCCGGATCGACTACGAGATCTGGCTCAACCTGGGCGACGGCGGGTGGGGGCCGGGGTACTTCGGTCCCACCGGCGCCCGCTTCGGCGACGACGACGGGGTCGACATCACCCACGTCGGCGCCGAGCTCGTGGTGCGCTTCCCCCGCGATCACCTCGGCGGCGCCCGCCAGCTCCGCTGGTCGCTGGCATCGGAGTGGGGCCGCTACGAGGCCATGGGCACCGACGCCATGGCCAGGGACCAAGCCCCCGACGACGGCCAACCGGTGACCCACCCGTCCTGATCTCGGACGCTCGGTCTCGTGGCGGTTCCTTCCGCTCCTGGGCCGCGTGGGCTCCCGAACCGAAAGAAACCGCCATGAGAAGCCCACACCCGCCCTCAGACCGGGGGCTGCTCCTCGGCGGGCTGGACGCTGGTGCTGGGGAAGTCCTCGAGGATGCCGGTGCGACTGGCGTCCCAGGCCTCGAAGGTGAGGTCGGTCTGGAGGTAGACGGCGACGAGCTCGGCCATGCGGCGGATGCCGTCGAGGTGGGTGCGCTCCCAGCCGTGGCTGGCGTCGATGCCGAAGCCGATGAGGACGGCGCGGGTCTCGGCGCCGGCCTCCAGGGCCGAGGCGGCGTCGGAGCGGTAATGGCCATAGACGTCGCGGCGGTGGTCGATCTCGTGCTCCCGGCACAGGTGGAGCAGGCGCCGGGCCAGGTGGTAGTCGAACGGCCCGGTGGAGTCGCCCATGGAGATGTTGACCGTGTGCTCGGTGGAGGTCTGCCCGGGGGCCACCACGGCGGTGTCGATGGAGAGCATCTCGGCCATGTCGGCGTCGAGGCCCGAGCTGGCGCCGAGGCCGACCTCCTCGGCGATGGTCACCACCAGGTGGGCGTTGACCGGCGGGCGGATGCCGTGGTCGATGAGCGCCTTGAACGCGCCGAGGGCGCCGGCGATGCCCGCCTTGTCGTCGAGGTGGCGGGAGCGGACGTAGCCCGAGGGCGTGATCGAGGGGTGAGCCTCGAAGGCCACGAAGTCGCCGACGTGGATGCCGAGGGCGGCGACGTCGGCGGCGGTCGACACCTGCTCGTCGATGCGGACCTCGACGTGGTCCCACCCGACGGGCTGGGTGTCGACCTCGTCGCCGTAGCGGTGGCCGCTGGCCTTGAGCGGCAGGATCGTGCCGCTGTAGGTGGTCTCGAGGTCGTCGACGAAGATCGTGACCCGTGCCCCCTCGGCGAAGCGGGAGCTGTGGGTGCCGATCGGCACCACCTCGAGGCGGCCGTTCTCCTTGAGGCGGCACACCATGCACCCGATCGTGTCGGCGTGGACGACGACGGCCCGGTCGGCGGTGGCCGCCCCCGCCTCGCCCGCCAGCTCGGCTTGGAGGACTCCCCGCCGGGTGAGCACGAAGGGCATGCCCAGGCGCTTGATCTCGTCGCCGATGAACTGCATCACGGCGTCGGTGCGCCCGCTGGGGGAGGGCGTCCGCAGGAGGTGGACCATGATCTCCTGCACGTAGTCCATGTCGATCGGGAGCAGCTTGGGGGGCATCACGCCCGATGGTAGGCGGCGGCCGGGCGTCAACCGGCGTGGTGGCGCTGCTGGCCGGCGACGGTGCGACCGTGGTTGGACGGGTCCCACCCCCGCGGCAGGGCACGGGTGGAGGGGAAGAGCAGGTCGACGAAGCGCTCGGCGGTGGGCTGGGGCTCGTGGTTGGCGAGGCCGGGTCGCTCGTTGGCCTCGATGATCACGTACTCGGGCTGGTCGACGGCGGTCACCAGCAGGTCGAGGCCGGTCACCGGCAGGTCGAGCACCCGGCTGGCGGTGACCGCGGCCTCGGCCAGCGCGGGGTGGAGGTCGGCGGTGACGTCGTGGATGGTCCCGCCGGTGTGGAGGTTGGCGGTGCGGCGCACCTCGAGGGGCATCGACTCGGGCAGCACGTGGTCGAGCGACCAGCCGGCCGCCACAACGGTCTCGACCGTGCTGTCGTCGAGAGGGATGGTCGACTCGCCCCCCGTGGCAGAGGCCCGCCGCCGGCTCTGCGCCTTGATGAGCTCTTCGACGGTGTGACGACCGTCGCCGATGACGGTGGCCGGGCGCCGGACGGAGGCGGCGACCACCTCGTGGCCGATGACCACCACCCGCACGTCCTCTCCGTGGTGGCGACGCTCGATGAGCACCTCGGGGCAGTGCGACCGGGCCGCCACCACGGCGCGCTCGAGGTGGTCGGGGTCGGTCACGCCCACCGTGATGCCCCGGCCCTGTTCGCCGCGGGCCGGCTTGACCACGACCTCGCCCACCTTGTCGAGGAAGGCGGCGTCGTCCTCGGGCGTGGAGGCCGACACGCCTTCGGGGATCGACAGGCCGGCGCGGTCGAGCATCCGCCGGGTGACCCGCTTGTCGTCGCACCAGCTCACCGCCACGCCCGACGTCAGCTCGGACAGCGACTCGCGCGTCACCACCTCGCGCCCGCCGTAGCTGAGGCGCAGGAACCCGCCCTCGGCGTCGATCACGTCGACGAAGATCCCCCGGCGCCGGGCCTCGTCGGCGATGATGCGGGCGTAGGGGTTGAGCGCCTCGATGTCGCCGGGGACGGGCCCCACGAAGAGCGGCTCGTTGATCGGGTTCTTCCGCTTGACCACGAAGACCGGCACCCGCTCGAAGCCCAGCTTCTCGTAGAGGCGAATGGCGGGAAGGTTGTCGTGCATCACCGAGAGGTCGCAGAAGCGCCGGCCCCTCGACTGGAGCTCGACGAGCAGCTCCCGGGTCAGGGCCTCGCCCACGCCCGCCCGGAGGCACTGGGGGTCGACGGCGAGGCACCAGAGGCTGGTGCCGTGCTCGGGGTCGCCGAAGACCTCGTGGTGGTCGATGCCGGTGACGGTGCCGATCACCTCGCCGGTGAGGGTGTCCTCCGCCACCAGGTAGTGGAACGCCGGCGAGGTGTGGTTGGCCTCCATCACGCCGGGCGGGGCGGTGACCATGCCCGCCGCGGTGTAGATGCGGTTGATTGCCTCGGCGTCGTCGTGACCCTCGAAGAGGCGCACCCGCACCCCCGGGGCGTCACACCGCTCGACCTCGTCGGCCACGATGTCGAGCCGACGGCGGTAGGTGTGGGAGGGGTCGACGAAGAGCTGGCCGGGGTCGCGGCTGACCAGCACGTGGGGCTCGGGGTGGTACAGGCAGATGTCGCGCTGGCCGAGCTCCTCGCTGCGCAGCACCGCCGCCAGCGCGTCGCCGTCGTCGAAGGTCTGGCCGAAGACCAGACGGCCCCAGCCGCACTCGAGCGCGACGTCGTGAGCCGTCACCGCCTCGCCGCCGGGGTGGTCGTCGCTGTCGGCGTCCGAGACCGTGGGAGGTGTCATCGGTGATGCGTCCTGGGTCGGCGGCGTGTGGGAGCGGTGCTACCCGCGGGAGTGGCTACTTGATGCCGTGGGACTGGAACCAGAGCTCGAGGAGGGCGAGCTGCCACAGCTTGTTCCCCCGCAGCGGCGTCAGCTCGTCGTTCGGGTTGCGGAGGAGGGCGTCGACCGCGTCGGCCTGGAACAGCCCGCGGTCCTGGGCGGCCGGCGCGCGCAGGGCCTCGGTCACCAGCTCGAGGTACGGGCCCTCGAGGTGGGTGAGGGCCGGCACGGGGAAGTAGCCCTTGGGCCGGTCGATCACCTCGTGGGGGATGACGCGGCGGGCCGCCTCCTTGAGCACGCCCTTGCCCTCGTGGGCCAGCTTGAGGCCGGGCGGGCAGGCGGCGGCCAGCTCGACGAGCTCGTGGTCGAGGAAGGGCACCCGGGCCTCGAGCCCCCACGCCATGGTCATGTTGTCGACCCGCTTCACGGGGTCGTCGACCAGCATGATCTGGGTGTCGAGCCGGAGGGCGGCGTCGACGGCGGTGTCGGCATCGCCCTTGCCCAGGTGCTGGGCGAGGAAGGCCCGGCTGGCGTCGAGCTCGACCTGCCACTCGGGCGCCACCAGCTCGGCCATGGCCTCGTGGGGCCGGTCGACGAAGGCCCGGGCGTAGGTGTCGATGGTCGCCTCGAGGTCGCCGTCGGCCACCTCGGTCATGGGCGGGTACCAGTGGTAGCCGGCGAAGACCTCGTCGGCGCCCTGTCCGGACTGCACGACCTTGACGTGCTTGGCCACCTCCTGCGACAGGAGGTAGAACGCCACCGCGTCGTGGCTCACCATGGGCTCGCTCATCGCCGCGATGGCGCCGTCGAGGGCGGGCAGCATGCGGTCGGTGATGCGGAGCTGGTGGTGGTCGGTCTCGAAGCGCTGGGCCACCACGTCGGAGTAGACGAACTCGTCGCCCGAGCGCCCGCCGACCGCCTCGAAGCCGATGCTGAAGGTGTTGAGGCCGTGCTGGCCCTCCTCGGCCAGGAGACCGACGATGAGGCTCGAGTCGAGCCCCCCGGAGAGCAGGACGCCGACGGGGACGTCGGACACCAGCCGGCGCTGCACCGCCAGGCGCAGGGCGTCGAGGATCGCGTCCTCCCAGTCGCGCTCGCTCATGCCGGCGTGCTCGGAGCGGCGGCGGTGCGACGGCTCCCAGTAGGTGGTCGCGTGCTGTCGGCCGTCGGGCTCGATGGCGAGGATCGTGGCCGGCGGCACCTTGCGGACGCCCTCGATGATCGTGTGAGGCGCGGGCACCACCGCGTGGAAGCTCAGGTAGTGGTGCAGCGCCACCTTGTCGACGGTGGTGTCGACGCCGCCGCCCTCCACCAGCGCCGGCAGGGTGGAGGCGAAGCGCAGCGACCGGCCGACCTCGGCGGTGTAGAGCGGCTTGATGCCGAGGCGGTCGCGGCCGAGGAGCACCCGGCCGCTGTCGCGCTCGACGATGCAGAAGGCGAACATGCCGTGGAGGTGGTCGACGAAGCGGTCGCCCCAGTGGTGGTAGGCCTTGAGGAGCACCTCGGTGTCGCCGGTGGAGAAGAACCGGTAGCCCGCCTGGCGGAGCTCGTCGCGCAGCTTCGGGTAGTTGTAGATGCAGCCGTTGAAGGCGATGGTGAGCCCGAGCTCGGCGTCGACCATCGGCTGGGCGGCGTGGTCGGTGAGGTCGATCACCTTGAGGCGCCGGTGCCCGATGGCGATCGGGCCCTGCTGCCAGAGGCCCACGCCGTCGGGGCCCCGGTCGGTCATGGTGCCCGCCATGCGGGCAACCACCGCCGCGTCGGCGGGCTGGTGGTCGAGTCGGAGCTCTCCGGCGAAGCCACACATGTCGCCGTCGAGGCTATCGGCTCGGGCCCGGCGAACCGTCCGGGCGCCACGGGTGCGCCGGGCGCCAGGGTCAGGGCGAGAGGAGGATCCGGGCCACCAGGTCGGTCCCGAACGCGGTGAGGATGGCCAGGTAGAGCAGGCCGGTGGCGGCCATCACCGCCGAGTAGTAGCGCTCCCGCAGCGCCGCCCTGGTGGCGACGCACAGGACGATCGTGGCGACGGCGCACGCCACCCAGAACCACCCGAGCAGGCCGTTGTAGCCGTCGGCGATGGTGCCGTTCAGGACCGACAGCATCCCGGTGGGCAGCAGGAGGGCGATCACCTCGAGCGGCCAGATGACGGTGAGCCACCGCACCTGCTCGAGCAGCGGGGTCCGGCTCATCCCCGGCTGCACGAGGTACCAGTGCCCGAGGAGCATGGCATCGGTGACGGCGCCGAGGAACAGGGCGCCCACGAAGGTGCGCAGCAGGGCCAGGGCCGGGTCACCGGCGTCGACGGCCGCCGCGGCGAGGCCGACGACGCCGATGGCGGGCGCCACCAGGTCGAGCCACGGCGGGAACTCCGCCGCCTCCGGGTCGCGCGTGGTCGCGGCCCGGTCGATGCCGGTCATGGCCGCCACCCGGGCCTCACGGCGCTCCGTGTGCTCGTGCTGGCCGGCCACCCCGGCCCGGCGGCGGACCACCGAGACGACTAGGGCCACGCCGGCGGCAACCGCCACCCCGACGGCGGCGGCGTCGCGCAGGGCGAGGGGGTGGAAGGCGGTCCCGGCGGCCACCGCGCCCAGCGCCAGCACCAGGAACGTCGCCCGCATCAGCCAGCCGTAGCCGAGGCCCACCTCCCGGTGCCGGGTCGTGACCCAGAGGAAGAACAGCCCGCCGACCGACCACTGGAGCAGCACGGTGGCGGCGTCGAGGCGGATCACGCGACGACGGTACCGGCGCGCTCCGACGGCCGCGAAGTCGCCGGGGCGGGCGTGTCAACCGGATCCGGGGTCACGGCGTCTGTAGGGGTGATGATGGACGCGATGGCACTACGAGGGGTGAGCGAGGAGACCTCGGCCGCCTCGGCCGTGGCCGCCCTCCACGAGGCCCACTACCGCGACCTGGTCCGCCTGGCCGCCCTCCTGCTCGACGACGTGGGCGCCAGCGAGGAGGTCGTCCAGGACGCCTTCGTCTCGCTCCAGGTCGGCTGGGGCCGCCTGCGCCGGGTCGAGGCCGCCGACGCCTGGTTGCGCACCGCCGTGCTCAACGGGGCCCGGTCGCGGATGCGCCGCCGCCAGTCCGCCGCCCGCCACCCTGCCCCCGCGCCCGGCACCGCTCCCTCGGCCGAGGCCGGCGCCATGGAGGCCCGCGAGCACGACCGGGTGCTCGCCGCGCTGGCGCTGCTCCCCGAGCGCCAGCGCGAGGCGCTGGTGCTGCGCTTCTACCTCGACCTCTCCGAAGCCGAGATGGCCGACGCCATGGTCGTCAGCCGCGGCTCGATCAAGACCCACGTGCACCGCGGCCTCGCCGCACTCGAGACCATGCTGGAGGACCAGCGATGAGCACCGACGACCGCCTCCGACGCGCTCTGCGCGCCCGAGCCGACCGGGTCGAGCCCGGCCACGACAGCTGGGCGGCGATCCAGTCCGGCGTGGCCGCCGCACAGCGACGCCGCCGGTTCCGCACCGCCGGGTGGGCTGGCCTCGCCGTCGCCGCGATGGCCGCCGTCGCCTTCGTGGCCGTGCCGATGATCGGCGACGACCCGACCTCGGTCGAGACCGGCCCGGTGGCCACCTCGCCCACGTCCGGGGTGGAGGTCCCGCCGCCCGCGACCGGCGAGCCCACTGGCGAGCGCTTCGACGGCATCTGGCCCTTCACCACCCGCGAGGCGGCGGCGAGGTACGAGCCGGGCGTCGGCCCCGGAGACGGCTTCCACGGCAGCGCGGAGGTCGACTACACCGACCCCGAGGCCACCGCCGTCGACTTCGCCCGCACCTACCTCGGCTTCCCCGACCCGGTGGTGGAGGAGGGCTTCGAAGGACCCTGGTCCGTCCCGGTGGGCGAGCGCGAGACGTCTGAGGCCGGCGGGGTGGTCCTCCGCTCCCAGCCCGACTCGCCCTTGAAGACCACCGTGGGGATGCGGCGTCTCGACCAGGGCGGGTGGTTCGTGACCGGCGCTCGCGCCGCCAGCATCCCCGAGGTGCGCGTCACGACCACGGTGTTCTTCACCGCCGGGGACCGAGCGGCCGTCGACCGAGAGGTGACTGCGACCGGCACGTCGACCGCCTTCGAGGGCACCATCCAGCTGGAGGTCCGTCAGCACGGCATGGGGGCCGGCGAGTCGCTCGGCGCCACCTTCACCACCGGCGGCTCCATGGGCGAGCTCGGGCCATTCGAGGCCACGTTCACCATCGAGCGGCCCACCGCGCCGGGCGGTGCACTTGTGGTCTTCACCGACTCCGCCAAGGACGGCACCGTCCAGGAGGCCACGGTTGTTCGCATGACCTTCGACGACGGCGAGGTCGCTGGTGTCGACGATGACGATGTGCCCGGCTCGGACCCGTCGGCGACCACCGTGCCTGCCAACGAGGCGTCCTGCCCGGCCTCCGATGCCGCCGTGACGAGCGACCAGATGGTGGTCGAGGTGTTCTTCACCTGCGAGGAGCCGGGCGAGGTGGCCGTCACCCTGCGGGCGGTGCCGGCGTCACCCGGCGTCCTACGCGCCTCGCTCGATGCGCTGCTGGCCGGCCCCACCGCCGACGAGCGCGCCGACGGCTTCAGCTCCTGGTTCTCCGAGGAGACGGCGGGCGCCCTGCTCGGTGTCACCGTGGCCGACGGCCGGGCGGTGGTCGACCTCGACCCGTCGCTGCCCGACCTCATCCCCAACGCCAGCACCAGCGCCGGCAGCGCCGCCCTGCTGGCCGAGCTCAACGCCACGGTGTTCCAGTTCGGTACCGTCGACGAGGTCGAGTACCGCCTCGGCGGCAGCTGCGACGCCTTCTTCGAGTGGCTCCAGTCCAGCTGCACGATCATCACCCGCGCCGACGCCGCCTGACCGGAGCCCCCCCTCCCCACCCCACCCCGTTCTGGCACCAGAACCGCGCCGTCAGGCAGCGCGGTTCTGGTGCCAGAAGCCCTGGGGGGGGACCGCACGCCGCCCCACCCGCGCCCCTCAGAGCAGGCCGGCCACCGAGGCGCCGTCGACGCCCACCGCGGTGCCGCTGATGTAGCCAGCGGGCTCGGAGCAGAGGAAGGCCACGACCTTGCCGAAGTCTCCCGGGTCGCCAATGGGGCGGCCGCCGCCGTCGGAGCCGCCCCCGAGCTGGCGGACGCGGTCGGTGGCGTGGAGGCCGGGACAGGCCAGGTTGAGGGTGATGCCGTCGGAAACCAGGTCTTGCGCCGCGGTCTTGGCCCACCCCCAGAGCCCGGCGCGGGCGGTGTTCGACAGTGCCAGGAACGGGATGGGCTGGCGGACCGACGACGACGTGATCAGGCAGATCCGGCCCCAGCCGTTGGCCCGCAGGTGGGGCACCGCGGCGCGCACCAGCCGCACCGACGTGAGCAGGTTGGCGTTGATGGCTGCGCCAAGGGCATCGTCGTCGACGTCGAGGGCGGCACCGGGCGGCGGGCCTCCGGCGTTGCCCACCACGATGTCGAGCCGACCCCAGCGCTCGACGGCGGCCGCCACCAGCTCGGCCGGCACCGCCGGATCGGTCACGTCGGCCACGATCGGCAGCACCTCGCCGCCGGCGGCGGTGATGGCCGACGCCGTCTCGTCGAGCGCCTCACGGCCCCGGGCGCAGATGACCATCCGCGCCCCGTCGGCGGCCAGCGCCTCGGCCGACGCCCGGCCGAGGCCCTTCGACGATGCGGTGACCAGCGCCACCCGCCCCTCGATCCCGAGGTCCATCAGCGCTCCTCCCTCGTTCTGGCACCAGAAACGCTGCGAGATCCGGCGCGATCCTGGTGCCAGAAGCCCGCCACCCGGCCCTCGATCCCTAGGTCCATCAGGCGTCCACCACGATCAGGTCGTGTGAGCACCGGTTGAGCGGCTCGGGCCCGGACTCGGCGGCCACCACGATGTCCTCGATGCGTGCCCCCCAGCGGCCCTCGACGTAGATGCCCGGCTCGATGGAGAAGGCGTGGCCGGGGGCGAGCGCCTCGCAGTTGCCGCCCACCAGGTAGGGGTCCTCATGCTCCTCGAGGCCGATGCCGTGGCCGGTGCGGTGGATGAACTGGGGTCCGTAGCCGCCCTCGGTGATGAGCCGGCGGGCCACGCCGTCGACGTCCTCGCACGGCGTGCCGACGGTGGCGGCGTCGACCGCCTCGGACTGCGCCGCCTGCAGCACGGCGTAGAGGTCGCGGAACTGGGGGTCGGGCTCGCCCCCGGTCCAGACGCAGCGGGAGATGTCGGAGCAGTAGCCGTCGGGCATCGTCCCCCCGATGTCGAACAGCACCACCTCGCCCGCGGCGATGACCCGGTCGCCGGGCTCGTGATGGGGGCTGGCGGCGTTGGCGCCGGCGGCCACGATCGCGAAGTTGGGGCGGACGTGACCCTCCTCCACCAGCCGGCGGCGGATCTCGGTGGCGACCTCGTGCTCGGTCCGACCGACGAGGGGCACCTCGCCCGCCTGCAGCTGGGCGACCACCCGGTCGGCGGTGGCCGCAGCCCGGCGCAGGGCCGTCACCTCGGCGGCGTCCTTGATCGAGCGGAGCGGGCTGGTGACCTCGCTGGCCTTGCGCCAGGCGGTGCCCGGCATCGAGGCCTGCAGGTCGACGAGGAAACGGGCCCAGGTGCGATCGCCGACGGCCGCGGTCGCCGGCCGGCCGCACAGCCCAGCGACGATCTCGATGGGGTCGTCGGTCTCGCCCCACGGCAGGAGGGTGAACGCCTCGGGGCGCCCCTCCACCCGTGCCGCCTCGAGGCGGGGGACCACGAGGGTGGCGTCGCCCTCGCGTGGCACCACCAGCATGGTGAGGCGCTCGAGGGGCATGGCCTCGTACCCGGTGAGCCACGGGAGGTCGGCCCCCACGCTGATCAGGAGGGTGTCGATGCCGAGAGCCTCCATCCGCTCCCGTGCCCGGACCTGGCGCTCGGCGTACATGGCGGCCAGCCTACGGTCGTGCCCTGCCGCCCACCGAACGTGCCGTCGCCACCGACCGGTCCGTCGTAGCCTTTCGGCATGGGGAAGTCCTACGACCAGCTGACCGCCGCCCACCGCGACTTCGTGGAGGCCCAGCACCTGTTCTTCGTCGCCACCGCGCCGCTGGCCGCTGACGGCCACGTCAACCTGTCGCCCAAGGGCTACGACAGCTTCCGGGTGATCGACGAGCACACGGTGGCCTACCTCGACCTCACCGGCAGTGGCGTGGAGACCATCGCCCACGTACGGGAGAACGGCCGCATCACCTTGATGTTCTGCGCGTTCGAGGGCCAGCCCAAGATCGTCCGCCTCCAGGGCCGGGGCGAAGCCGTCCTGCCGGCCGACGACGCCTTCGAGGCGCTGGCAGCGCGGTTCCCCACCCTGCCCGGGACCCGCGCCGTGATCGTCGTGCACCTCGACCGGATCTCCAGCTCCTGCGGCTTCAGCATCCCGCTCTACTCCTACGAGGGTGAGCGGGAGCAGCTCGTGGAGTGGGCCGAGAAGCGCGGGCCCGAGGGTGTCGCCGAGTACCACGCCACCCGCAACGCCGCCAGCATCGACGGCCTCCCCGCGGTCACCCCCGCCGACGTCTGCCCCTCCACCACGTAGACACCATCGTTCTGGCACCAGGATCGCGCCGGAAAGCAGCGCGGTTCTGGTGCCAGAACACGCTGGGGTGCGGTGGTCACGAGTTCCACCGCCCAGTCTCCCAGGACCGGACACTGGGATCCGCGTCCTGCGGCCGTTTGGCGGGCAGTGTCGTCAACGTGGGCACGCCGATGACCATCGACCCGGACCCCGACGAGGAGGCCACCAACCGGGAGCGCCTCGCCGCGATCCTCGAGCGGCGCCTCGACATCCCCATGGCGGTGCTGGCCATCGTGTGGGCGGGCCTGGTGGCCTACGAGCTTGTGGCGCCGGCCCGACAGCGCGACGACCTGACGCTGGCGGGCAACATCATCTGGGGCCTCTTCGTCGTCGAGCTCGTCCTGAAGCTGGTGGTCTCGGGGCACCCCCTGCGCTTCCTGCGGCGGCGCTGGCCCTCGATCATCTTCCTCCTCCTTCCCATCCTGCGGGTCCTGCGCGTGGTTCGGGCCGTGCGCGTCCTGCGGGCGCTGCCGGCGGCGCGCGTGGTCGGCTCCTCGTACCGGGCCATCGGCACCGCCCAGTCGCTCCTCGGCGGCCGGATCTCGTTCCTCTCGGTCGTCTCGGCCGTGGTGGTCTTCTCCGGCGGCCAGCTCCACTACCTCATCGAGGGCGGGGCGGGTGAGGGCGGCGCCTCCCTCGGCGACTCCCTCTGGTGGGCGGCCAACATCGCCATCAGCGGCAACCTCGTCCTCGACCCCGCCACCCTCCTCGGCCGGTTGCTCAGCCTCGTGCTCGGCGCCTACGCCGTGGTGGTCTTCGCCTCGGTGGCCGCCACCCTCGGCGCCTTCTTCATCGAGTCCCGCGCCGAGCGCGCCACCGCCGAGGAGGCAGCCACACCCTGAGACACATCGTTCTGGCACCAGGATCGCGCCACCTTCCGGCGCGGTTCTGGTGCCCGAACGCCGGGGGGGTGCCGGTCAGACCGCGTCTACGGCGGCACGGGCCCCGTCGAGCCCCTGAAGAAGAGGCCGGCCGAAGGCCGACCTTCTACACGCCCGCGAGCGGGTGGCGCCGATGGAAGGGGCCCGGCCCGACGGAGGAGGGCTGGGAAGGATCCGATCGGCGACGGGTCCCGTCGAGCCCCACGGCGGCTGCCGATTGACGGGCGTGGTAGCTCGACCGGGTGAGGGGCGACGCCTCCACGTGACCGATGCCGAGCGACTCCCCCGCCGCCGCCAGCGTCTCGAAGGTGGCGGGCTCGACCCACCTCGCCACCGGGAGGTGGTTGGCGGTGGGCCGGAGGTACTGGCCGATGGTGACGATGTCGGTCCCCACGCCGGCGAGGTCGCCGAGGGCGCCCACCACCTCGTCGTCGGTCTCCCCCATGCCCACGATGAGGCTGGACTTGGTGGTGAGGCCCGCCGCCTTGGCGCGGGCCAGCACCGTCAGCGAGCGGGCGTAGCCGGCGGAGGGCCGCACCGCCCGCTGGAGGCGTGCCACGGTCTCGAGGTTGTGGTTGACCACGTCGGGCCGGGCGTCGAGGACGGCCTGGAGCGAAGTGGCGTCGCCCTGCAGGTCGGATATCAGGACCTCGACCGCGCAGGCGGGTGAGCGGCGGCGGATGGCCTCGATGGTGGCGGCGAAGCCGGCGGCGCCGCCGTCGTCGAGGTCGTCGCGGGCCACGGTGGTCACCACCGCGTGGGCCAGCCCCATGCGCGCCACGGCCTCGGCCACCCGCTCGGGCTCCCCGAGGTCGGGCGGCTCGGGGTGTCGGGTGTCGACCAGGCAGAACCCGCACTTCCGCGTGCAGCGCTCGCCGTTGATCATGAACGTGGCGGTGCCGTCGGCCCAGCACTCGTAGATGTTGGGACAGCCCGCCTCCTCGCAGACGGTGACCAGCGAGAGTTCGCGCATGGTCTGCTCCAACCGGAGGTAGTCGGGCCCGATCCTGGCCTTGGCCCGCAGCCAGGCGGGCTTGCGCTCCCCGATGGTGAGGCCCTGCACCACGCCGGCCTCCGCCAGCCGGCGGCCGATGCGCACCGGGGCTCCGGGTGCGGGCGCGGCCGGGGCGGCCTCAGGGTCGACCGCGGCGGCCACCGGGCCGGGGCCGAGCCCCCGCGAGAACGCCGACAGGTCGGTGTCGAGGTGGCGCCACACCACGTCCTGGCGCTCGACGACCCCTCCGCCCCACCGCTCGGCCGCCCGCGCCACCACGGCGTCGACGACCTCGCGCATGGCCACGTCGAGCCCCTCGACCGCCAGGGAGGTCACCGCTCGGTCGCTGATGCCGCACGGGACGATGTGGCCGAACATGGCCAGGTCGGGGTCGACGTTGACGGCGAAGCCGTGCATGGAGCGCCCCCGCGACAGCCGCACCCCGATGGCGGCCACCTTGCGAGGCGCGTCGCTGTCGGGGTCGACCCAGACGCCGGGCAGCCCCCGCAAGCGGCCCGCCCCAGGCAGGCCCAGGTCACCGAGCACGTCGATGACCAGCTGCTCGACCGACGCCACGTAGGCGACGGTGTCGGCCATCCCGCCGCCCCGCTTGCCCGGCACGTGCAGGAGCGGGTAGCCCACCAGCTGGCCGGGGCCGTGGTAGGTGACGTCGCCACCCCGGTCGGCGTGAACGAGGTCGGCGCCGACCGACGCCGGCGGCACGAGCACGTTGGCAGCATCGGCGCGCACACCGAGGGTGAAGACGTGCGGGTGCTCGAGCAGGAGGAGGTGATCGTCGGCCGACGACGCCACCAGCCCCCGCTGGAGGTCGAGGGCCTCCCGGTACGGAACGGTGCCGAGCCAGCGGGCGCGCAGCACTACGTGAGCTCCGCCGCCCAGTCCCGCGTCTCGAGGATCTCCTTCACCTTGGCGAGGAACGCTGCCGCGTACGCGCCGTCGAAGGCCCTGTGGTCGAACGACAGCGCCAGGGTGCCCGTCGGGTGGATGCCGATCGCGTCGCTGCCGTCGGCCGCCTCGACCACGACGGGGCGCTTCTTGACCCCGTCGGTGGACAGGATCGCCACCTGGGGCTGGTTGATGATCGGGTAGGTGACGAAGGTGCCGAACGGGCCGGGGTTGGTGATGGTGAACGTGCCGCCGGCGATGTCGTCGGGACCCAGGCGCTTGTCCCGGGTGCGGGCGGCGAGCTCGGCGATCTCGCGCGCCAGCGCCCGCAGCCGCTTGCCGTCGGCGCCGCGGACGACCGGCACCATGAGGCCCTCGAAGTCCATGTCGACGGCGATGCCGACGTTGACGTCGTGGTGGACGATCAGCTCGCCGTCGCCCACCGACGAGTTGACGTGGGGGAATTCGCGGATGGCGTCGACGAGAGCCCGGGTGATGAAGGGCAGGTAGGTGAGGCTGATGCCCTCCTCGTCCTTGAACGAGGCCCGGGCCGGCTGGCGCACCTTGTCGAGGTTGTCGTAGTCGACCTCGATGGCCACCAGGGTGTGGGCCGAGGTGGCCAGGGAGCGGACCAGGTGCTCACCGGTGCGGCGGCGGATGTTGGACAGCGGCACGACCTCGTCGCGCTCGCCAGCCGTTGCCAGGGGCATGGGCTCGGCCCGTCGCGGGCCGGCGCCCGGCTCGGTGGCCGCCGGCGCGGGCGTGGCCGAGGGAGCGGCCCTCTTGGGCTCGGCGGCGCCTCCGCCCTCGCGCTCGACGACGGCGAGCACGTCGTTGCGGGTGATCCGCCCACCGGCGCCGGTGCCCTCGATCGAGGAGGGGTCGAGGCCGTGCTCGGCGACCAGGCGCCGGACGACCGGCGACAGGAGGCGGCCGGCGGCCGACCCGTCGGGCTCACCGGTGGCGGCGTCGCTCGCCGGTGCCTGCTCACCGGCGGTGCTCGTGGC
Source organism: Acidimicrobiales bacterium (assembly GCA_035512495.1). Taxonomy (NCBI): domain Bacteria; kingdom Bacillati; phylum Actinomycetota; class Acidimicrobiia; order Acidimicrobiales; species Acidimicrobiales bacterium. The sequence goes on along the minus strand of DATKDW010000017.1, from coordinate 17,579 downwards.
GGACGGGGCATCGTCTTCGCCCTCGGTCTTCTCTGCGGCTTCGGCGGCCGGAGCCACCGCGGCGTCGTCCGTCGGCGCCTCGTCGTCGGCGCCGCCATCCTCGGCCGGGGCGTCCCCGGACCCGGCGGCTCCGGCGGCAGCCGACTCGCCGCCACCCCCGTCGCCGTCGGAGATGACGGCGAGGCGGGTGCCCACGTCGACGGTGTCACCCTCCTGCACCAGGATCTCGGTGAGGGTGCCGGCGGCCGAGGACGGCACCTCGGAGTCGACCTTGTCGGTGGAGACCTCGAAGAGGACCTCGTCCTCCTCGACCTGGTCGCCCACCTCCTTGAACCAACGGGTGATCGTCCCCTCGGTGACGGTCTCCCCCAGCTGGGGCATCGTGATGTCGGCCATCGGACCGGGTCCTCTCCTCTGCGCGTGTCGGGTGTGGCGGGCTAGCCGTGCAGGGCCCGGCCGGTCAGCGAGAGCACGGTCTCGCCGAAGAGCTCGGACAGCGTCGGATGGGGCTGGATCAGCTCGGCGACCTCGTCGACCGACGCCTCCCAGTTGACCGCCAGGTACGCCTGACCGAGCTGCTCGGTCACCCACGGTCCGACCATGTGCACGCCGAGGATCTGCCCGGCGCGGCCGTCGGGACCCTTGGCGGCGATCACCTTCACCAGGCCGTCGGTCTCGCCCACGATCAGGGCCCGGCCGTTGCCGCGGTACTGGTGCTTGCTCACCACCACGTCGAAGCCGGCCTCCCGGGCCGACTCCTCGGAGTGGCCGACGAAGCTGACCTCGGGGTGGCAGTAGATGCACCACGGGACCTTGTCGTACTCCACCGGCGCGGGGCGCTCGCCGAGGATGTCCTTGATGGCGTTGATGCCCTCGATGAAGCCGATGTGGGCCAGCTGAGGGGTGGCGACCAGGTCGCCCACCGCCCACACGCCCTCAACGGTGGTGCGGCAGCTGCCGTCGACCTTGACGAAGCCGCGCTCGTCGACCTCGACGCCGGTGCCGTCGAGGCCCAGGCTGTCCGAGAGGGGGCGGCGGCCCACCGACACGATCACCCGCTCGACCTCGACGTCGTCGGCGCCGTCGAGGTGGACGGTGGTGGTGTCGGTGCCGGGGGTGTGGCCGGTGACCTTGGCGCCGGTGCGCACGTCGATCTTGCGCTTCTTGAAGCTGCGCAGCACCACGTTGGCCACGTCGACGTCGCAGCCGGGGAGGATCTTCGGCAGCCCCTCGAGCACGGTGACCGACACGCCGAGGTCGCTCAGGTAGGAGGCGAACTCGCAGCCGATGGCGCCGCCGCCGATCACCGCCGCCGAGCGGGGCAGGTCGACCATGTCCTGGGTGAGCTCGTCGGAGGTGAGCACGAAGCGGCCGTCGACCTCGAAGCCGGGGATGGTGCGGGGCACCGAGCCGCTGGCGAGGACCACGCTGTTGCCGACGAGGTCGGTGGTGGTGCCGTCGTCGGCGGTGACGGTGACCTTGCCGCCGCCCTCGAAGGTCCCGGTGCCGGCGAAGGTGGTGACCTTCTTGGCCTCGAGGAGGCCGGTGAGGCCCTTCACCAGCCCGTCGACGATCTTGGTCTTGCGGGCCATGGTGGCGGCGTAGTCGACGGTGGGCTCGCCGGCCTCGACGCCGAACGCCGACGCGCCGGCCACCTGGCGGAAGACGTTGGCGGTCTCGAGGAGCTCCTTGGCGGGGATGCAGCCGCGGTTGAGGCAGGTCCCCCCGACCTTGTCCTTCTCGATCATGGCGATCCGGAGGTCGGCGGCGGCGCCGTAGAGGGCGGCGGCGTACCCACCGGGGCCACCACCGATGATCACGACATCGAACTGCTCGGCCACGCTGCGCCTGCCTCCCGGACTCGTCTCGGCTCGCGGCTCAGGGTACCCGGCCGCCCGCGGCTCCCTGCCGGGCGGCCGCCACGGACGTGCAAGACGATCCCGGACGCGACGCTGCCGGGCCCGAGGGCCCGGCAACGTCTGCGGTCGGACGGTGAGGTGGTCAGACGGCGGAGCCGCGTCCTCGGAAGCCGAACACGGCGCCGACGACGAGCAGCACGAGGGAGATGACGAGGAGCCAGAACAGCCCCTCGACGAGCAGACCGACGCCTCCGAAGATCAAGGCGAGGATCAGCAGGAGGACGACGATTCCCATGGCACGGTTCCCTTCGTAGGAGTGCCTTGGGTGTACCCCTTCACCGCCGGCGCGAACCCGACCGCGTCGAGGAGCGGGTGCCGATCTGCTGTTGCTGCTGTTCCTGCTGGCTGCTGATGGTGGTGTGCGGCGCCCACGGCGACGGCTGGGGCATGACGTTGGATGGCGGCCGTCGCATCTCCACCGCCACCTCCAGCTGGGCGGCCCCCCCTCCGGAGTACATCCCCCGCAGCGGGGGGACGTCGTCGTAGTCGCGCCCGTGGCCGATCTTCACGTGGCGCATGCCCACCTCGAGTCCGTTGGTCGGGTCGAGGGCCAGCCACCCCACGCCGGGGACAGCCGCCTCGAACCAGGCGTGCGTCTGCACCTCCACCACGTCGGCATCGGTGTCGGCCCCGGTCTCGTCGGACCGGGTGAAGAGGTAGCCCGAGACGTAGCGGGCGGGGATGCCGACGCTGCGGCACATGGCCACCGCGAGGTGGGCGAAGTCCTGGCAGACGCCCTCCCCGGTGGCCATCACCTCCTCGACACCGACCCCCACGTAGGTGGAGCCGGGGACGTAGGTCATGGTGCCGCCCACCCGGCGGTGCAGGGCCAGGACCACGCTGATCACGTCGGAGCCCATCAGCTCCTGCTGGCGGCGGGCCTCCCCGGCCACGCCGGCGCCCCAGTCGGCGTGGGCGGTGGGCTGGAGGTACTCCAGGTGCTCGTCGAGGAAGGTGGGGTCGAGGAGCCGGTCCATCCGGGGCGACGACGTGAGCAGCGGCATCGGCCGGGTCTCCACCGACGCCTCGGCCACCACCTCGAGGAGGATGTGCGGCTCGCGGATCCCGAAGGTGTCGACCCTGGTCCCCCAGTAGTCGTCGAAGGAGTAGACGCGCGCCGAGGGCGTCGTCGTGACCCGGTAGCTCACCAGGCTCTGGTGGGGGTCGGACGCCGGGCAGGCGCGCAGCTCGTTCTGGCTGTGGCGGACGAGGTCGGCGTACTCGAAGGTGCAGCGGTAGCGGATGTCGAGGCGCATCTAGGAGTGCTCCAGGGCGTGGAGGTCGAACTCGTCGGCGTTGCGGAACAGCTCGAGGGCGAGCAGCTCGGCCACCCGCCGGACGTGGCCGAGGGTGGCGCGCAGGAAGGCGTTGAGGTCACCGCTGATGAGCTCGTGGACGTCGCAGTACTCGAGGTCGGCCCGGATGCGGCCGAGCACGCGCTGGGCCCGGGAGAGGCGCCCGGGGTTGCAGAGGAGACCGAGGTTCTCCTCCGCCGATCGCAGGCACCACAGCACGCTGCGGGGGAAGCCCTCGGAGAGCAACAGGAACTCGACCACGTCGGCGCGGTCCATCGACAGCGAGTAGGCGCGTCGGTAGGCCTCTGCCGCGGAGGCCGACTTGAGCACACCGATCCAGTGGTGGAAGCCGGACTGGGGGTCGAGGTCGGCCAGCTGGAGGTAGCGCACGTCGAGCAGGCGCAGCGTCATCTCCGCCCGCTCGATCATCCAGCCGAGCATCATGAACCGCCAGGCGTCGTCGTGGGGCATGGTCTCGACCGCCGAGCCGGCCACCGCCTGGCAGCGACCCTTGACCATGGAGTACAGCTGCGATGGCTGGTTCTCGATGTCGTAGGTCAGGTCGTGGCCACCGAGCTCGAGGTAGAAGGCGTTGACCGCCTCCCACATCTCGGTAGAGACCAGCTCCCGCACCGACCGCACGTTCTCGCGGGCCCGCCCCACCAGCGAGACCACCGAGCCGGGGTTGTCGGTGTCGATGGCGAGGAACCGGCTGACCGTGGCCTCGCTCACGTCGTCGGCGTGGCGGGCGGCGAACGACGGGCCGGTACCGAGCACCTCCAGCAGGTCGAGCCAGGCGCGCTGGACCTCCTGGGGAGGCGACTCGAGCAGGCCGTGGTAGGTCACGTCGAGCATGCGGGCGGTGTCGCTGGCGCGCTCGACGTAGCGCCCGGCCCAGAAGAGGCTCTCGGCGTGGCGGGCCAGCATCAGCGCGACCCCCCGTCCCCGGCGAGGACCCAGGTGTCCTTCGAGCCGCCGCCCTGGCTGGAGTTGACCACGAGCGAGCCCTTGCGAAGCGCCACCCGGGTGAGCCCCCCGGGGATGACCTCGACCCGGTCGCCGGAGATGACGAAGGGCCGCAGGTCGATGTGGCGGCCCTCGAGGTGGTCGTCGATGAGCGTGGGGTGCCTCGACAGCGACACCACCTCCTGGGCGATGTAGCCGCGCGGGTCGGCCTCGATCCGCTTGGCGATGGTGGCGAGCTCCTCGTCGGTGGCGTGCGGGCCGATGCACATGCCGTAGCCACCCGATTCGGCCACCGGCTTGACCACCAGCTCGTCGAGGCGGTCGAGCACCGCCTTGCGCTGGTCGGCGTCCCACAGGAGGTAGGTCTCGCAGTTGGCGAGGATGGGCTCCTCTCCCAGGTAGTAGCGGATGAGCTCGGGGACGAAGGCGTAGACGGCCTTGTCGTCGGCCACGCCGTTGCCCATGGCGTTGGAGATTGTCACGTTCCCGGCACGCGCCGCCGCCATGAGCCCCGGCACGCCGAGGGTGGAGTCGCGCCGGAAGACCACCGGGTCGAGGAAGTCGTCGTCGATCCGCCGGTAGATGGCGTCGACGCGCTCGAGGCCCCTGGTGGTGCGCATGTAGACGACGTGCTCGTCGACCACGAGGTCGCGGCCCTCCACCAGCTCCACACCCATCTGGCGGGCGAGGAAGGCGTGTTCGAAGAACGCGCTGTTGTAGGAGCCCGGGGTGAGGACCACCACGTTGGGGTTGCCGGCCGACGGCGGTGCGGTGTGGCGCAGCGCCCGCAGGAGCGAAGCCCCGTAGTGGTCGACGGGGCGCACCGCCATCTTCCCGAAGACCCGCGGCAGCACCCGGGTCATGGCGGCCCGGTTCTCGAGCACGTAGGAGATGCCGCTGGGGTTGCGCAGGTTGTCCTCGAGCACCCGGTAGGTGCCCTCGGCGTCGCGCACCAGGTCGATGCCCGCCACCAGGCAGTGCGCCGCCTGCGGGACGGGCACGCCGAACGCCTGACGGCAGAAGCCGCTGGCGCTCAGCAGCAGCCAGCTGGGGACGATGCGGTCGTGGAGGACCGCTCGGTCGCCGAGGTAGAGGTCGTTGAGGAAGCGGTTCAGGGCCGTGACCCGCTGGATCAGACCCGTCTCGATGTGGTCCCACTCGTCGGCCGGGATGATGCGCGGCAGCAGGTCCATCGGGAACGTGCGCTCCACGCCCTGTGCCTCGCCGTAGACCGTGAAGGTGATCCCGGCCGACCGGAAGGCGGCGTCGCGGAGCCGCTCGCGCCGGGCCAGGTCCTCGTGGGTGATGTCGCCGAGGCGGGCGAAGAGGTCGCGGTAGTGGGGCCGAACCTCGCCGCTCGCGGTGAACGCCTCGTCGAAGAACCCCTCGTGGGCGTAGCCGTCGAAGAGGTCTGCGGGCATGGGGGAACCTTAGGGGCGCGACCGGACAGCCTGCCGCCAGGGGTTCTCAGCGGACCAGCAGCACCTGGAGGGTGAAGGCGACCAGGATGGCGAGCCCGCACAGCAGGGCGGCGACGATCAGCGCACGGGTGCTCATGGGCACGGCATCCTACGGAGCGCCCGGCGCGTGGCTCACATGCGGTCGAGGACCTCGATGCCGAGCAGGGCCAGTCCCTGGCGCAGCGTGGCGGCGGTGCGCTCGCACAGCGCCAGCCTCGAGGTCCGCAGCGGCTCCTCGACCCGCAGCACCGGACAGTGCTCGTAGAGCTGGTTGTAGGCCTGGGAGAGGTCGAAGAGGTAGGCGCAGAGGTGGTTGGGCGCCAGGTCGTCGCGCACCCGCCCGACCACGTCGGACGCCTCCACCAACCGCTTGGCCAGCTCGAGCTCCTGGGGCGCCTCGAGCCGGATCGCCAGCTCGGCACCGGGCGGCGGGCCGTCGGTCCAGCCCGCCTCGCGCAGGATCGAGTGGATGCGGGCGTAGGCGTACTGCAGGTAGGGCGCGGTGTTGCCCTTGAGGCTGAGCATCTTGTCGAAGGAGAACACGTAGTTGCTCTGGCGGTTCTGGCTGAGGTCGGCGTACTTCACGGCGCCGATGCCCACCACCTCGCCGATGACGTCGATGTCGTCGGGCAAGGGCTGGTCGCGCTCCTCTGCCCGGTCGACCAGGAACGCCCGGGCCCGCTCGACGGCCTCGCCCAGCAGCTCGGCCAGGCGGACGTTGTCGCCGGAGCGGGTGCGCAGCCGCTTGCCCCCCTCGCCCAGGACCAGACCGAAGGGCACGTGCACGATGTGGACCGAGTCGTCGACCCACCCGGCCATGCGGGCGACGGCGAAGACCATCTCGAGGTGTTGGGCCTGGTCGGCGGCCACCACGTAGAGGATGCGGCGGGCCCCGATGTCGGCCACCCGGCGGCGCACGGCGGCGAGGTCGGTGGTGGCGTAGTTGTAGCCGCCGTCGGCCTTGCGCACGATGAGCGGCAGGGGGTCGCCCTCGCGGTTGGTGAAGCCCGGGACGAACACGCAGGTGGCGCCGGCATCCTCCACCGTGAGGCCGGCGGCGTCGAGGTCGGCGACCACGTCGGCGAGCTCGTCCTCGTAGCTGGACTCGCCGTGCTCCTCGAGCCCCTCGATGCCCAGCAGGCCATAGACCCGCTCGTTCTCGCGCCGCGACATCCCGACGAGCACCGCCCACGCCGCGCGGGCGGTGGGCTCCTTGGTCTGGAGGTCGACGACCCGTCGCCGGGCCCGCTCCTTGAACTCGTCGTCGGCGGTGAAGCGGGCGTTGGCCTCCCGGTAGAACGCAACCACGTCGCCGAGGTCGGCGTCGCCGCCGAGCTCGAGTGCCTCGGGGTGGGTGTCCTCGAGGTGGGCGACGAGGAGGCCGAACTGGGTGCCGTAGTCACCGATGTGGTTGATGCGCCGCACCGTGTTGCCGAGGAAGGCGTCGACGTTGGCCAGTGCGTCCCCGATGATCGTGGAGCGCAGGTGCCCGACGTGCATCTCCTTGGCCATGTTGGGCCCGGCGTAGTCGACGACCACCGTGACCGGCGACGGGGTGGGCTCGATGCCGAGGCGGTCGTCGCCGACCTGGGCGGACAGGCGTGCCGCCAGCCACTCGGGACGCAGCCGGAGGTTCACGAAGCCCGGTCGCACCACCTCGGGCGCCTCGCACACGTCGTCGACCCGCAGCGCCGCCGCCAGGCGCTCGGCAAGCTCCGGCGGCGGGGCGCCCAGCACCTTGGCCAGCGACATCGCCACCGGCACGGAGTAGTCGCCGTGGCGGGGGTCCTTGGTGGGCAGCACGGGGGCGTCGGGGACCGCGACCTCGGGACCGAATGCGGTGCGCACCGCGTCGGCCACCCGGTCGGCGAGGAGGGTCAGCAGGGGCTCGGCCATGGGCGGACAACCCTACGGCCCACCCGCGACCGGCACGGAACGAGATGTCGCACCAGACCGAGGGCCAGCGCACACTGGTGTCGCGCGCACTGGTGCTGCGCACACCCGAACGAGGAGCGAAGGACCGTGGACGTCGCCATCACCGGATCGAGCGGGCTCATCGGCTCCGCCCTCGTCACCGCCCTCGAGGCGGGTGGCCACACCGTCCGCCGGGTCGTCCGCTCGGGGACGAGCGGCCCCGGACGTGTGCGCTGGTCCCCCACCGAGGGCCGCATCGACACCGACGCCCTCGCCGGCGTCGACGCCGTGGTCAACCTGGCCGGGGAGGGCATCAGCGAGAAGCGCTGGACCGACGAGCAGAAGCGCCGGATCCGCGAGAGCCGGACTCAGGGCACGCGACTGCTCGCCGAGGCCCTCGCCGTCCTCGAGCCGCGCCCGTCGGTGCTCCTGTCGGGCTCCGGGATCCACTACTACGGCTGCCGCGGCGACGAGGAGCTCACCGAGGACGACGACCACGGCGAGGGGTTCCTCACCGAGGTGGTCGTCGACTGGGAGGCCGCCACCGCCCCAGCGACGGACGCGGGGATCCGCACCGTGGCGCTCCGGAGCGGGATCGTGCTCGCCGCCGAGGGCGGGGCGCTGGCCAAGCAGCTTCCGCTGTTCAAGCTCGGCCTCGGCGGCCGGCTCGGTGACGGGAAGCAGTGGTGGCCATGGATCGCGATCGACGACGAGGTGGGCGCCATCGTGCACCTGCTCACGTCCGAGGTGAGCGGGCCGGTGAACCTCACCGCCCCCGGCGTGGTCACCAACGCCGACTTCACCCGCACGCTCGGCCGGGTGCTGGGCCGCCCGACGGTCCTACCGACCCCCTCCCTCGGCCCGCGGCTGGTCCTCGGGAAAGAGCTGGCCGACAGCCTCCTGCACTGCTCGATCCGAGCCGTCCCCCGCGCCCTGCTCGACAACGGCTACCGCTTCACCCAGCCCGAGCTCGAGGGCTCCCTGCGCCACCTCCTCGACCGCTAGCGGTCGCCGGTGTCGATCTCGTCGGGGGGGCCGAGGGCGCTGAGCACGTCGGCCGCCGCGATGTCGGCCTCGGGTCCGAACATGGTGACGAGGGCGCCCTTGGCATCGCAGCGGGGGCAGGTCAGACCCACCACCGCCGCCATGTCGGCAGGGTCGGAGGCGCCCTCGGTGCGGCGGAGCTCGCCGACGTGGAACGACCCGGCCGGCGAGGTCGCGCCGCAGGAGCCGCAACGGACGTCGCCGCCCTCGAGGGCGGTCATGTCGCCGGTGTACCCGTCGGCCCGCAAGCCGTCGAGGAGCTGCTCAAGGCCCGACGCGTCCCGCGCGTATCGCCCCTCGCCCTCGGTGCTCGAAGGCCCCTGGTCGGTCACAGGAGGGACCCGGAGCCTGCGGAGGGTGTGGGAGGGACCAGCTCGCTGACGGGCCCCGCGAGCCCTCGGAAAGGAGGCCTCGGCCGAAGGCCGAGACCGCTCAACCGCCCGCGAGCGGGTGGCAGCGAGGGGAGGGACCCGGAGCCTGCGGAGGGTGTGGGAGGGACCAGCTCGCTGACGGGCCCCGCGAGCCTCATTTGGGCTGCATCCGCACGCCGCCGTCGACGCGGAGGGTCTCGGCGTTGAGGTAGGTGTTGGAGATGAACTCCAGCGCCATCGAGGCGAACTCGTCGGAGGTGCCGAGGCGCTTGGGGAACAGCACGTCGCGCTTGAGCTTGTCCTTGAACTGCTCCGACGCCTCGCCCTCGCCGTAGATGGGCGTGTCGATGAGCCCGGGGGCGATGCAGTTGACCCGCACGCCGATGGCCGCCAGGTCGCGGGCGATGGGCAGCGTCATGCCGACCACCCCGCCCTTGGAGGCCGAGTAGCTGGCCTGGCCGATCTGGCCGTCGAAGGCGGCCACGGAGGCGACCGTGACGATGGCGCCGCGCTGGCCGTCGTCGTCGTAGGGGTCGGTCTGGCTCATGGCGGTGGCGGCGAGGCGGATGCAGTTGAAGGTGCCGACGAGGTTGACCTCGACGACCTTCTTGAAGATGTTCAGGTCGTGGGCGGAGGCGTACTGGCCGTCGCGGCCGACCGTGCGGGTGGCGAAGCCGATGCCCGCCGCCGTGACGAGGCTGCGCAGCGGGCCCATCTCCTTGGCGGTCTCGACCGCCTGGATGACCTGCTCGGCGTCGGCCACGTCAGCCTTGACGAAGGCGCCACCGATGTCGCCGGCGACGGCCTGGCCCTTGTCCTCCTGCAGGTCGACGACGCAGACCTTGGCCCCGCGCGAGGCGAGGAGGCGGGCGGTGGCCTCACCGAGGCCGGAGCCACCGCCGGTGACGATCGAGGACGTTCCGTTGAGATCGAGCATGACCGGACTCTAGGGACGCCACCGGCCCGCGCACCAACCTTGACGGCCCTGTCAGTCGGACGGGTGGCTCACCCGGCGCGACGCCGAGCCTCGGCCACCATGGCGACCATGGCCCGGCGCACCTCGTCGCCGGTGGCGCACGGCTCGGGGAAGCCGAGTCGGACGGCGGCACGGCCGGAGGGAGCGACCGCGATCATCTCGAAGCCGTACCGGTCGACGGCCGACATCGTGGCCTCGGTGGTCTCGGGCCGGCCGGCCAAGTGGCGGCAGAACAGCACCTGGGCCTCGGCGTGGTCGTCGTTCATGTGGGCGATGATCCCCGCCGCCGCACCCGCCAGCGGGTCGGGCTCGGCCGCCGCGTAGCCGGCCGCGTCCACCCAGCTCATGCGGCCGTAGCCGCCGACGTAGCGGATGTCGCGCACGGCGAGGCGGTAGAAGGCGAAGTCGCCGAAGTCGATGTAGTAGGCGGCGGTGGGGTTGGCCTCGAGGTAGCGCTGGCGGACCTCGTCCCGGTCGGCGTCGGCCACCTCGGTGAGGTCGCCGAGCAGCGTGGCCCTCCCGCTGGCCAGCGGGTCGGCTCCGTCGGGGACGGGCTCGGCCACCAGGAGGCTGGCGCGCGGGTCGCGGATGGCGTTCTGGGTGTGCTCGGCCATGAGGCTCACGAAGAACAGCGGGTCGCCGGCGGCGTCGAGGGCGTAGCTGGCCACCGACCCGTAGGGGTAGCCCTCGGGTGCCGACGCCAGGGTGCACAGGGCGCCGCGCGACTGCGAGGCCACGAGGGTGCGGCAACGCTCGGCGTGGGTCGGCTCGGGCGCCGGCGGCCCGGGGGGCCCGTCGGCGGGGGCGCCGCCCTCGGTGCCTGCGGGGACGTCGTGGCCTGCGGGTCGCTGCGACATGGCCACCAACCTACGGCCGGTGCAGCGGCCTGGCTGCCGCCAGGCGACGCCCGGAGGGTGAGAGCACGGCTCCGGCGACCCCGGCCACGGTGACCAGGCCTCCGAGCAGGTGCAGGGGGGTGATGACCTGGCCGAGCACGAGCCAGGCCAGGCCGCCGGCGAGGAACGGCATGGTCAGCTGGATGACGGGCGGCACGTTGGCGCCCAGCCACCGCAGGGGCCACGTCGACACGAAGTGGCCGAGGGCGCCCGGCACCAGGGCGATGGCGGCGGCGAGCGCCAGGTCGCGACCCGTCGCCGACCCGGGTGCCTCCCCCGCCACCACCACGTAGGCGGTGACGGTGAGGCCGGCGGCCACCACGACGCCGAGCAGGAACGGCACCACGTCGATGTGGTCGCGGGCCCGCTTCGACCACACGAAGTACACCGCGAAGAAGCCCACGTTGAGCACCGCCAGCGCCATGCCGAGCGGCGCCCCCTCGGGCCCCGAGGCGCCGGCGAGCACCACGGTGGCCGCTCCCAGCACGGCGACCAGGGACCAGAGGCGGAAGGTCACGCCCGGGCGCTCCCCGAAGAGCGGGATGGCGAGCACGGCGACGAACATCGGGGCCAGGACCTGCATGAGCGTGACGTCGACCACCGAAGTGGCCTTGATGGCCGACATGAACGCCAGCTGGTGGAGCCCGAAGGCCACACCGGCCCGCGCCGCCCACGACCAGCCGGTCCGGTCGGGGACCCGGCCGCTGACGCGAACGTGGACGAGCGTGGCCGCGCCCATGACCACGACGCCGATCCAGAGCCGCCAGAACGACAGCACGGGGCCCGACACCGACGAGGCGCCGACCATGACCGGCCCGGTGCTGTAGAGGAGCACGCCCAGCCAGACGAGGGCCACCGGCCGGCGCGCGCCGGCGGCGGCGAGGCGCGCACCGGCTCCGGTCGGTCCGCCGGATGGGAGGTGCTCGAGGGGCGACATGGGCCCGCTCAGGCTACGGGTGGGAACCTCGTGTCGGGCCCATCGACGGTTGGTAGCCTCGACCTCGAACGAGCCGGACCATGAGCTGGGCGGCCCCATCGATCGACAAGTACCTGGTCTGGGAGAAGTTCTGTGCCATCAGCCGGGCGACGACGGCGGGCGGGCGCCGCGCAGGTGGAGGCAAGCGGGTCAGCACCGAGAAGGTCTCGAAGGCGGCGTGGCCAGCGAGGCCCAGCACCAGGCCGTCGAGCGCCTCCACGGTGCGCTCGTGGAGCTCGTGGTCGCCAAGGGTCAGGGCCACCGCGACGCTGGTGTCGACGAGCAGGTCTGGCTGGCTAGCGCCGGTCGGCATCGCGCAGCGCCTCGACCTCCGCGACGGTGATCGGTTCGCCCGAGGCCGGGATCACCAGTCGACCTCCGCGCTCCTCGACGGCTTCGGCGGAGACCGGCTCGATGCGAAGCGCCGAACCGTCGGCAGTCAGCTCCACCGCACCAGGCCTGATCCCGAGCCGGTCGCGCAGTGGCTTGGGGATGACCAGCCGTCCTGCCTTGTCGATGGTTGCTCGCGTACCATCACACTACCAATCCGAATGGCAGACGGGTTCAGCCGCGCACCACCGTGACCACGGCGGTGCGCTGATCTCGACGTCATCGACGACCTCGAGCGCGTCGATCCCCTCCAGCAGCGCAGCGCGCATGGCAGCTCGCCCGGTCTCGTGACTGACAGCGGCGTCACCCTACTGGCGGCAGCCCTCCACTGGTTTCGTCGGTGTGACAGAGGGCACAGCAAAGGGGACCGCAGAACCGAGGGGAACCATGAGCCACACGTTCGTCGACAAGATGATGGCCGCGCTGCGCGACGGAGACATCGAGTCCCCCGTCGAGCGCCTGATCGGCATGCGCCTGGTGGACTTCGACCGAGGTGCCGCCTGCTACGAGCTCGAGGTGCGCAAGGACCACACCAACCCCATGGGCATGGTCCAGGGCGGCATCGCCGCGATCATGGCCGATGCCGCCATGGCCATGGCCACCACCACCATGCTCACCAACGACGAGATGCGCGTCAGCGCCGTGACCACCGCCGACCTCTTCTCCCGGTTCCTCAAGCCGATCAACGCCAAGAAGGTGAAGTCGCTTCGCGCCGAGGCGCGGGTGGTGAAGTCGGGTCGCCTCATCATGTGGGCCGAGTGCGACCTCATGGCCGACGGCGAGTGCGTCGGCAAGTTCACCGCCACCGGCATCCGCGTGTCGTTCGACCAGAAGGACTCGGCCATGACGTCGACCGCGGCCGCCGCCTCCGCCAGCCCTGACGGCGAGCGCGACGGTGCAGGAGCGCGGGGATGACGGCCGTGCCCTCGACGGGCCCCGGTGCGGCCGGCGAGCTCGTCGGCGCCTGGACCCTGACCAGGTGGGACTACACGGTCGACGGAGAACCTCGGGGGTTCCCCCTCGGGGAGGACGCAGAGGGCCAGATCATCTACTCGCCCGAGGGCCACATGTCGGCCATCTTGATGCAGGCCCAGCGCCCGGCCTTCGACCAGCCCCAGTTCCACCAGGGCACGCCCGAGCAGCGGGAGGTTGCTGCGCTCACCTACGTCTCCTACGGCGGCACCTACGAGCTGCGCGGCGACGTCGTGGTCCACCACGTGGCCTACGCCCTCTTCCCCGACTGGATCGGGACCGACCTCGTGCGAGAGGTCTCGTGGCAGGGAGACGAGCTGGTGCTGACCGCCCTGCCCGAGACCAGCCGCACGGGGAAGGTCGTGGTCAACCGGTTGTTCTGGGCCCGCGCCGGCTAGGAGGATGACATGGCCCTCGCCCCCCTCTTGGCTCTCGCTCTGGTCGGCGTGATCGCCTGGCTGGTGGGCTCACACATGGCCGCCACCGCGGAGCCGGCGATGACGTCCCGGCCCTTCGACAGCGTCGGCCCTCCGGCCATCCCCCGGCGGTCGGTGCCGCCAGCGACGACCGCGGCGCTCCAGCGCACCGCCGCTCCCCCGGCGGCCCGCCCCAGTTGCCCCCTCGCTGCTTCCCAGGTGCTCTTCGCCGGCCCGGTGCGCGACAGCATCGTGGTCGACGGCGTGCTGGTGATCTCACCCCCGTGACGCCCCCCATCCGCCGCCGCCCGGTGTGAGCATCCGCAGCACGTCGCCCGCCTGCATCCGGATCGTGCACTTGTCGAGCAGGCGCTCCGCCCGGGTCTCGTCACCCTGCGGCAGGAGCCAACCCTCACCGGCGGCCCCCGGTCCGCCTCCGTCGATGCCCCAGGGCTGCGACACCCGCCGCTCGGTGATCAACGACACCGTCACATCCTCGAGCATCAGCAGGTCGCGCTCGATCCCCTCACCGCCGGGGTGTGCGCCCACCCCCCCGCTGCCCTCCCGCAGCCGGTAGCGGACGACCCGCAGGGGGAAGGCCCGCTCGAGGGCCTCGATGGGCGTGTTCTTCGTGTTGGTCATGGCGGTGTGCACACCGCTCATGCCGGGGCGGGCGGGGCCGCCGCCCTGTCCGCCGGCCACCGTCTCGTAGTAGACCCACCCGGCGCCGCCGATGAGGAGGTTGTTCATCGTCCCCTGGCCGGCCGCGCCCACCCGTCCCGGCCGGGCCAGGGCGAGGGCCCCCTGGCACACGTCGGCCACCCGCTGGCTGACCTCTACATTGCCGGCGCCCACCGCGGCCGGCGGGCGGGCGGCGACGATGCTGCCGGCCGGCGCCACCACCGTCACCGGCCGCATGGCCCCACCGTTGGCCGGGATGGTCGGGTCGAGGGCTGCCCGCAGAGCGAAGGCCACGGCGCTGACCGTCACCGCCTCGACGGCGTTGACGTTGCCCCGTCGCTGGGGATCGGTGCCGGTGAAGTCGAAGGTCGCCTCCTCGCCGTGGATGGTGAGGGTGAGGGCGACGGTGGCCGGGCGCTGCTGCTCGGGGGCGGGTCCGGTGGAGTCGAGCACGTCGCTGAACCGCCAGGTGCCGTCGGCCACGCCGGCAAGCGCCGCTCGCATGCGCCGCTCGCCGTAGGCGGTGACCTCGTCGAGCGGCGCGCCGGCGAAGGCGGAGAGGCGCCCGACCCCGAGCACGTTGGCGCCCACCTGGGCGGCGAGGTCGCCCCGCCGCTCCTCGGGGGTGCGAGACGACGCCAGGAGGATCGCCTCCACACCCTCGGTGAGGAGCACCGGCGGGAGGCGCAGACCCTCCTGGTGGATCTCGGTCGCCTCCGGCGGGATCGAGCCTGGGACCATCCCGCCCACGTCGGCGTGGTGGGCGCGGTTGGCGGCCCATCCGACGAGGCGGCCGTCCACGCGACACGGGGCCACGAGGGTGATGTCGTTGAGGTGGGTGCCGCCGGCGAAGGGGTCGTTGAGGATCACCTGCCCGCCCGGCGGCACCCCGTCGGGCCCGAAGGCGTCAATGGCGGCGGCCACCGATGCCGGCATGGAGCCGAGGTGCACCGGGATGTGCTCGGCCTGGACGAGCAGCTCGCCCTCGGGGGTGAACAGAGCGGCCGAGCAGTCGGCCCGCTCCTTGATGTTCGGGCTCGACGCGGCGCGGCGGAGCACCGCGCCCATCTCCTCGGCCACGCCGGTGAGCCGCGAGACCAGGATCTGGAGGGCTGCGGGGTCGAGGGTCATCGCACGCTCCCGTTCTCGGCACGTCCGCTGCTCCCCTGAGCCGCCTGGCGTACCGAGAACGCCGGGTGCGCTCCGCAATCGAGGGTCGTCACGTCCCGACCCGCGTCAGGATGAGGACGCCGACGGGGCCGGGGTCGGCCCGCCAGCCGTCGGCGACCCAGATCGTGCAGTCGGCCTCGGCGATCACCGCCGGCCCCACCGCAGCGGTGCGTTCCGGCGGCGCCGGCAGGTCGACGACCTCCAGCGGGGCCGGCCGCACGGCCCGTGCACGAAGGGCCACCACCTCGATCGGCGCGCCGGGGCGGGTGAAGCCGTTGCGGCGGCGGTGCTCGGCCTCGAAATCCGCCACGGTCGGCACCGTCAGCTCGTGGCTCTGCCCGGCGTAGCGGCAGTCGACGGCGGTGCTCACCTCGACCTCCGCACCCCTGCCGCCTCCCGATTGCGCGCGCCCGGCCCCCTCCTGGGTGGTCGAGCGCGCGGAGGCAGCGACGGCGGCCGCAGCGTCGGCGGCGAGAGCGTCGAGCGCCGCCGCCAGGCCTCCGTGGTCCGACGGGGTGGGCCAGGAGGCGACGGCATCGTGCGCCACCGGGGAGCACAGGAGCCCCACCGCCGAGAAGACCCCGGCTCGGGGCGGAACGATCACCGCGGGCATCCCGAGGGCGTCGGCGAGGGCGCAGGCGTGGAGCGGTCCGGCGCCGCCGAACGCCACCAGCGCCAGGGTCGACGGGTCGACCCCCTTGGCCACCGACACCTGGCGCAGCGCCCGCTCCATCGCCTCATCGACCACGGCGACGACCCCCTCCGCCGTCACCCCGGCGTCGTCGAGGGCGGCCCGGGCGGCCCGGTCGTCGAGGGCGCCGAGGCCAGGGAGCTCGGCCCCCGACAGGATGCGCCCGAGGACCAAGTCGGCGTCGGTGACCGTCGGGCGGGTGCCGCCCCGGCCGTAGCAGGCCGGTCCCGGCTCGGCCCCGGCCGACTCCGGGCCCACGACCAGGGCGCCCCCCGGGTCGATGCGGGCGATCGAGCCGCCGCCCGCACCGATGGTGCGGATGTCGAGGCTGGGCAGGCGGATGGGAAAGCCCGCCGCCTCCCGGCCGGGCGCTGGCTCGGGCAGACCGCCGCGCACCAGGCACACGTCGGTGCTGGTGCCGCCCATGTCGAAGGTGAGGGCGTCGGCCCACCCGCAGGCGGCCGCCACCGCCGCGCCGGCGCGGACGCCGCCGGCCGGGCCGGAGAGCAGGAGCGCCACCGGCAGCTCGGCCGCGCCGGAGGCGGGGACCAGCCCACCGGCCGAGGTCATCACCAGCACCTCGTCGGCCACGCCGTCGAGGCCCCGCAGGTAGTCCCGGCACGCCGGGCGCAGGTAGGCGTTGACCACGGTGGTGACCGTGCGCTCGTACTCGCGGAACTCCGGCGACACGTCGCTCGAGCAGGTCACGTCGTGCCCGCGGGCGGCCAGGACCTCGGCCACCGCCCGCTCGTGGGCAGGGTCGAGGTCGGCGTGGAGCAGCACCACCGCCACCGACGCCACCGCCGGGTCGATGATCGGGATGCCGTCGTCGACGGGGACCGGGGCCAGCTCCGAGCCGTCGGCAGCGAGTCGGCCACCCACCTCGTAGCGCCACGCCCGCGGGACCAGCGGCTCGGGCCGGACGGCGTCGGGGTCGTACAGCGACGGGCGGTCCTGGCGGGCGATCTCGATCACGTCGGCCAACCCCTCGGTGGTGACCAGCCCCACCGCCGCCCCCCGCCGCTCCAACAACGCATTGGTAGCCACCGTGGTCCCATGCGCCAACAACGAAGGCGAACCAGCGACGGCCGACAAGACCCCAGACCGAACAGCCAGACCAGGATCCGATGGAGTGGAGGGAACCTTCACAACAGTCCCGTCCTCAGAGACGACATCAGTGAACGTCCCGCCCGTATCCACCCCAACCCGCATCCACCCGAACGTAGACCGCCGAGAACGAGGCGGCGGGTGCGCCCCCCAGCCACCAAGGAGTCGACCGTGGACCGTCGAGGACGAGGCGGCGGGTGGCACCGATGGAAGGGGCCCGCCGCCCCACCGCCTAGAGGACACGAGCCGAGCCCGGAGCGGGAGCGGGGCGCCCCACAGCGCCAGGCGGCGGGTGGCACCGAGGGGAGGGGCCCGCCGCCGGAGCCTGCGGAGGC